>CBHTVL010000051.1:0-8823 GCA_966096475.1 uncultured Burkholderiales bacterium | reverse complement strand
ATAAGTTTTCCCAAATGCAATCACCTTAATTGATTGTGCGCCGGCCTTGGGCCGTCTCCGCAAATAATTGACCGCATCCTCAAGTGATGCGGCACCCTCAACCACGCGCTGCCTCAATGATTCGCTTTTGATGGAAAAATGCTTCGCGCAATCCGCGTAAGAGGTGAACGTTTTGCCGAATGCTTGAAGCGCGATTCCTCGATACTTCACAGTATCTGGTGGTGACTTGAGGCTTAAAGCTTGTTCAAGCGTCCATTTCTTATCGTTGATGCGCTCCCAAACAAGATGGTAGTTAAGCCCATGAGCTTCCGCTGCCTGCTTTAGAGATCTATAGGATTTACCACTTACCTCAACTTTTTTCCGGACATACTTTCTCCGAGGCTCAATCTCAGCAGCTTGCTCTGGCGTCCAACTCAGGCGCCCGACGCGAAGATTAAACACCGCAACGTTAATGCCGAAATAACTCGCTGCTGAACTTCTTGAAGGAAACCTGTGTCCGCCCACAGTAATAGCTGAGGGCGTTCCAATCGCCCCTCCGGGGCTGACGTTGTAACCATTGTTAATAGTGTCTCGACGTGCAATCTCATCTGCCTCCTGCTGCTGAAGCTCGCTAAATGAGCGCGCATCTGACCTAATGAGCTCAATAACGAAGCTTTTGCTGCCATGAAAACGCATCGCGTTATACAGTTTGGACTTGACGCCTATTTTCGCTGCGCGCTTGTGTCCATTTAAACGCTGCCACAGTGGGGTAATTGTTATCCCCACATATTCCTTACCGTCGTACTTGTTTTTAATTACGTACAGCTTGTACTCGCCGAGTTCAGTAGCGGGATACTCCTTATCGTTAACTAACTGAACCTTCTTCCAATGTTGGTTTCGGCTACCGCCGGTCTGATCTCGAAACCGCGGTGGGGAATCGACAAGCCCGACAGCCTGCTCCGTTGTCCAACCGTGACGTATTCGCTTCGCAACAAGCTCTCCGGCTTTACCGTAAGCCTTCGCTAATGCCCAGTTGTTGGGATAAGACTGGCCAGCGCAAATCACCTCTTTCGTGACCCGTGGTTTTCGCTTATGGGGGACGATTTCAACTGCTTGATCTGGAGTCCATCCAAGCGCTAATCGACGGTGAACCGTTGCCTCATTTATCCCAAAATGGAGAGCTGCATCTCGAACTGATTCGAAGTTGCCTGTGGAAGTTTTTAATCTTTTACCCTTACTGGGTTGCTTAATGACATGGCGAACCAAATCAAGTGCTTCGCCAAGCGGCCACCCTTGATGAACTCTCCTAACTACATTCCCGTAGTTCTGTCCATAATGTTTCGCAGCTTGCCTTAAGGACGGAAATGTCAAACCGTTAATTGTCACAGGTTTGCCAGCAACCACGGCCTATCCTCCAAAAAACCAGTCACTTATTGCTGTCTGCTTCTGGCCGATAGCGGACGCAATCTTTACCTCGCGCCCGCCGCAACCACTTTGCCGCCAATCATTTTCTCGACCTCAGCCTCGCCATAACCCACTGACTTGAGCACCTCACGCGTGTGTTCACCCACATGCGGGATGTCGATGCGCGTACCAAAACGCTGACCATCCATTTCAATCGGCAGCACCGGCACCTTCGATTTGACGCCGTTGTTCAGCGTCACCGGCGTCAGTCCGCCTGAGGCGTTGAGGTGTTTGTCTTCGAACAGGTCTTCCGGTTTGGCAATTGGTGCAAACGGCAGGCCCAGCTTTTCGCAACGGTCCATCAATTCCTGCTTGGCCATCTTTGAAAAGATTTCACTGACGATGGGCAAGATACGCGGTCGTGCCACGACGCGCTGCGGGTTGGTTTTCAACTCGGGATCGTTGAACAGCTCCGTCAGGCCGAAGGATTCGCAGAACACCTTCCACTGTGTATCGGTCACCACGCCGACGAAGACCAGCTCACCTTCCTTGGTCTTGAAGTTGTCGTACAACGCCCAGGCGCGGATACGGTCGGGCATCGGCTTCACCGGCTGGCCGGTGGCAAACCCCTCGAGCATGTGCTGGCCCATCAGGAAGGCATTGTTCTCAAACAACGCGCTTTGCACGTACTGACCCTCGCCCGTCACATGCCGCTGGTTCAGTGCCGCCAGAATCGCCACGGCGCCGAACACGCCGCCCATCACGTCGTTCACCGAAGCGCCCGCGCGCAGCGGACCAAACCGCCCGCCGGTCATGTAAGCGAGACCACCCATCATCTGCACGACCTCATCAAGGCCAGTGCGATGTTCATAAGGCCCGGGCAGGAATCCCTTGAGCGAGCAATAAATGATTTTCGGATTCAGTTTTTTCAACGCGTCGTAACCGAAACCCAGCTTGTCCATTGCGCCCGTGCGGAAGTTTTCGGTCAGCACATCGGCACTGGCGATCAGTTTCAGCACCAGCTCGCGGCCTTCTGCCGACTTGAGGTCAACTGCGATGCTTTTTTTGTTGCGGTTATAGGTCGGAAAAAATCCCGCGCCGGATGCCGTCAGCTTGCGCGTGTGGTCGCCGTCGAGCGGCTCGACCTTGATCACTTCAGCGCCGAGATCGGCCAGCACCAGCCCGCAGGTCGGGCCCATGACGACGTGGCAGAACTCGATGACGCGGATGCCTTGGAGGGGGAGTTTTTTATTCATGATGGATTCCGTGACAGGGATTTCAAAAACTTACTTACAGGATGGGCAGGATATTGAGGATTAGAAACAAACAAAGGTTCCGGGTTTTATCCTGTACATCCTGCCTATCCTGTTAATTGCTTTTTAATTAACGCGTGAAGCCGGCACAAATCCCTTGGTCACGCCGGCCAGCGGCACATAACCGTACAGCGGTTCACCGGGAATGCCTTCTTCGAGAATGCTGCGCATCGCCAGCAGCTTGTCCATATTGATGCCGGTGCGCAGACCCATCGATTCCAGCATGAACACCAGATCCTCGGTGACGATGTTGCCGGACGCGCCCGGCGCGAAGGGACAGCCGCCGAGACCGCCGAGCGAACTGTCGAAGGTCGTCACGCCGACTTCCAGCGCGGCGACTACATTTGCCAGGCCGAGACCGCGGGTGTTGTGCAGATGCGCGCCCGAGAGTTTGTCGCCGATGGCAGCGCGTACTTTTTTGAACACGCGGCGGATCTGTTCGGGATTGGCATAACCGGTGGTATCGGCGAGGCCGACTTCGTCACAACCGGCTTCAACCGAAGCCACGGCCATGCGCACCACTTCATCTTCGCTGACCGCGCCTTCCAGCGTGCAGCCGAATACCGTCGACAGGCCGGACTCAATGATCGGGCGCTTGTCCTTGGGCAGGCTTTCGCGGAATTCACAGATTTTTTTCGCGCTGGCGATAGCCTCATCCGGCGTCATCCGCACATTGGCCAGACTGTGCGCCTTGGATACTGAAATCGTCAGTGTCAGCTTGTGCACGCCGGCCTCCATCGCACCCTGTGCACCGCGGAAGTTCGGCGCCAGTGCCGCAACATTCAGCCCCGGGATGGTCAGCGCATGCGCGACCACTTCGGCGGCATCGGCCATTTGCGGGATCAGTTTCGGCGGCACGAAGGAGCAGACTTCGATTTCTCGTAATCCGGCTGCCGCGGCAGCGCTGATCCAGTTCTTTTTGTATTCGGTCGCCATGAACACCTTGGTGTTCTGCAGGCCGTCGCGCGGCCCCACTTCGCTGATCAGAATATCGATATCGCTGTTCATGGCTGCTGCTCCTGGATAATCCGCACGGTAATCTTATTATAAATAATTGATTTTATTGATAATTTTTATGCGTAGCGTTTGAAACCGAAATCCGGATCGGTCGCTACGGCGTCGAGCAGCTCGACCTCCCACTTCAGATATTCGAGCATCGCCTGCTCGACGTTTTCCTTGCGGTCCAGCGCACGATAGCTCAAATCCTCAGCGGCACCGGTCATGCGGTCATCACCGGTCTCGATTGCACCCTCAGAGGCCCGCCATGCTGCGTTGCCGCCCTTGAGTACCTTGACCGGCGTCGATGTCAGTGCAGCTGCATCCGTTGCCGCCAACCGCGCCAGCGCTTCTTCGGCTGCTGCAAATACCAGAAGCGATGTCGCCGGCACTTTCGGCAACTGCGCCGCCAGCCGCGAGCGAATGGCATGCCAGGCCCCGGGAATATGGCCTTCGCGGTATTGCAGGCTGGTGGCGAAATCGACGACCTGCACTTTGCCACCGGCAAGAAGCGTCTTCAGCTCGGCAACGGTGACTGAAGCGGAACAAGGCTTGGCACCATCCAGCAAAACCTGCGGCGCGGCACCGCGTTCGATCTGCGCATCGCTGGCATGAACATAGACTTCGTCATGCCCCATCTGCACCAGCCAGGCCGCGGTCATCGTCGCGCGGATACCGTCATTGTCGGTGAGCACAATCACGGAAGGACGCACGGCAATGAAGGTGTCCGTCGCCTGCACCAGTTGCCCGCCGGGTGCGGATAACGCCCCCGGCACATGGCCTTGTTCAAACTCCTCCGGATTACGCACATCGAGCAGATACAGCGTACGTGAAGCATCAGCACGCAACTGCTGTAGCCCTGCGGCATCAACGCGACGGATACCGAAACGCTGCGCCACCCGCTGCGCCGCCTGCTGCGACCAGGCCAGTCCGTTTTTTGACGGCAGCGGCACCGCTTCCGTGCGGCCGTGATTGAGCTGGAAGCCGGCGAGCTTCCAGCCCTGGGTGCCATCCTTCAATGCATAAACCGGATTCGGAAATCCGGCATTGATCAGCACCTGCGCGCCGATGATGCTTCGCGTGCGCCCGCCGCAATTGACGACCACAGTGGTGTCCGGCGATCGCACAAACTCCGGCATGCGGTACGGCAGCTCCGCGCTGGGGCAGTCCCAAGCGCCGGGGATGCTGTTGCGGTTGAATTCCGCCAGCGGCCGGCTGTCGACCACCACCATGTCCTTGCCGGCTTTCATCCAATCGTTGAGTTCGGTTGCGGTGACTTCGCGCGGTGCGTCTTCATGCTGGATGTACTCGCCGAAAGCCTTGCTTGGCAAATAGACGCCGGTATACAAACGCCCGCCGATTGCTTTCCACGCCGGCGTGCCGCCCCCCAGAATACTCACATCGCTGTAACCGCCGGCGATCAGCTTGCGCACGGCAATGTCGGCCAACCCTTCACCACCGTCACAGACCACGATACGCGTCGCCAGTCGCGGCAGCAGCGCGCGCACGCGCAACTCCAGCACACTCAGCGGCACATTGGACACGCGCAGCAGATGGCCGTCCCTGGAATAAACGCCTTCTTCGCGGACATCCAGAACGGCCAGTTCGCGGCCGTCGTCATAACGTTCCCGCAACTGGCGGGCAGTGATGGTGTTCATGTCTATGTTCTACTCCAGTAACAGACTCAGTTCGCGGACGCCCTGCGTGTCCAGTGTTTCCAGCGACTCCAGCAGTTCGGTGACCCGTTCCGCCTTGGACTTGTCGAGACGCACAGCCAGGCAATCCGCCACCTTGGCGCGATGCTGATCGATATCCAGTGGCGCACCCCAGAATCCCGGCGGCCGCGTGCAGGTCGCACGATGCACGGTGCCGTCATGCAAGGTCACAGCTATCGACACCTGCATGCGGTTGAACGCAGTCGGCAAAGCCGAATCAACAGTGACCTTCATCCGCCGCAACATCGATTTCATGTCGCCGCGGAAGCGGCGTTGCTCATGGAACGAAGCAATGCCGACCTTGCCATCGAGCAAGGCGGCAGCCGCGGTGTACTGAAAGCTGAACTTGCCTTCCAGCCCCGACACCGGCTCGGGTCGATCCACGTCCGGCATCGCCGGCGTGATCAGATTCACCGCATTGATCAGCGCCGAATCTGCAATCAACGTGCGTACTTCCAGCGCGGCGCCGATGGCGAAGTGGGTCGGATATTTCGATGGATAGAACTTGATCGCCATGCCGGGATCGCTGAAACGGAAAGGCTTGCCGTAAGCCAGCAACAGGTCGCGGTCGATGCCTTTCGGGAAAAACGCAGCAACAAAACCATCGACATGACCCAGGATGTCGTCATTGGCGGTCAGCCCGCGTTTCGCGAGCATCGCGGCCTCCAATCCGGCGGCGGCGGCATTGCCGCAGTGTGTGCACTTCACGCCGTGGCCGATATTGGCGCGCAAGGCACCGCTGCGCGATGCTGCAATCGCCAGCGCGTAGTTAAGCTGCTTCTCGTCAAGACCCAGCAGATGTCCGGCAACCACCGCCGAACCGAAGGGACCGACGACACCGGGTGCATGGAATTTCGAGCTCTCGCGCCGGTGGTCGACCGAGGCCAGCAGCCGTCCCTGGATCTCGAAACCCTTGGCGCAGGCCGTCAGCAGTTCGCGGCCATCCAGTCCATCGCGCACAGCCAGCGCGAATGCCACCGGAACCGTCGGCGATATCGCATGGGTCGACGGGCTCGACATCGGCTCGAAGTCGAGCACATGCATGGAGGCGGCATTGGCATAGGCGGCAGACACCGGCGACGTACGGAAACCGAAACCCCAGACCGGACACTGCTCACTGCCGCCCTGCTCGCGGATCTGTTCAGCAAACAGCTGCGGCGCTTGCTCGCGGGCACCGGCCACGGCGACCGCAATGCCGTCGGCGATCAGGCGTTTCACAATGGCAACATCCGCAGCCGACAGCGATTCGTATCGGGTATTCCGGATGATGCCGGCGAGTTGTGCCGTCAGGCTCATGACTGCTCCGCGGGGAAAATGAATGCCGCGGAATTATCGCCGGTTCCGCGGAAAATCAGTCGAACAATGACATCCCGTGGACTTCGGAAAAATGCCGGAACGGCAATGCCATAGCGGGTGCGGAAGATTACTCGCCGGCAAAAGGCTCAACCTTGCCGGTTCTAATCCAGTTGATGACGGCCAGACTCGCCGCCTCTTCAACACCTTCGTAGGAGTGGTGGTGAAGCGCGCAGGGGTCGGTAGTTTTAACAATACCGCCACGAATCGTGGTCAACCGGTCTCCCGCGTAACTTTTGGCAACACCGTGTTGGGTATAGGAGCAGCCATCACTCTCATGGTGCAAGTGCAACACGGGCGCAAGGATGTTCTTGTAGGGAAAATCCATGACAGACGCCCAGGGCGTTCCCGGCCTGCGGTCGGTATTGATAGCGGCAGAATGAATGCTACCGGCAATCTCGTTACCAAGGTTCAGGGCCAGCCAGCGCGAGCTGACCGAGCCCGCGCTATGCCCTAGGATATAAAATTTGGAGTACCCGTGATCCTGGCGAAGTCTGGCCATGATGCTGCGCACATCATCCGCGTGCCGGGCGGACATCCGGTAACTATCGAGGCAGCTCGTCGGATAAAAGCCTGGCTCGCCCCACTGGTCAGTCGGGCAATCCATGACCACCAGCGCGATACCTGCCTCCATGAACAGCCTCATGTGCGGTCTGATGAAATTCTGGACATTACGAATCTTGTCCTTGACTGTCTCAATTCTCGAGTAGCCCGGCGCACCGCGGAACATCAGCAACGCCGTTTCGGACCGCACAACAGGTTTCATCAAGATCGCGCGTTGAAACACCGGCTTGCCTGAGAAAATGCCTTCGGTCCGGCCGCGATCGACCTCAATCAGCACATCGACGGGAGCCTGCGCCAGAGCTGAATGCGCAAGCAACAACATGATCAGCATGCAGAATTTCTGCATAAACACCTCGTTGGCCGACGGAAATTTCGCAAACAATCTGAGGCTGCCGGAAAAATCGTAGCACAGACTTCGGGCTTTCAGCGTCTTTTCGAGCCGGCCACTTTCAGTTTTGCGATCCATCAAACAGTGATGCTTCGGCGACTTCGGCAAACACCCCCGGCTTCGATAGCGCACCCACGCGCACACCCAGCAGGCGGATGCGCCGGTCCAGCGGCACCCGCTTCAGGCACTCGCCGGCGGCGCGGCGGATCACTTTCGCATCCTGTGTCGGCACCTCAATAGTCAGATCGCGCGTCACCGTATGGAAATTGTCATAGCGGATTTTCAGGCCGATGGTTTTTCCCGCATAACCCTTGCGCTCCAGATCGCCGGCCACACGCACGCAGAGATCGGTGAATATCTTCGTCAGCTGCGACTTGTCGCGCACCGGGTGCAGATCGTTATCGAAGGTGGTCTCGCGGCTGATCGACTTCGGTTCGCTCCAGGTCACCACCGGCCGTTCATCGCGGCCATGTGCAGCCTCGTGCATCCACGCACCGTAGCTGCGGCCGAAATGTTCAATCAGCCAGGCCGCGTCCTTCTGCGCCAGATCACCGATGGTATGGATGCCGAACTGCTCGAGTTTTTTATTGGCTTTCGGCCCGATGCCGTTGATCTTGCGCACCGCCAGCGGCCACACCATGCTGCGGATGTCATCGGGGCGGATCACGCTGATGCCGGCGGGCTTGTTCAGTTCGGAAGCGATTTTCGACAGCAGCTTGTTGGGCGTGATGCCGACGGAACAGGAAAGCCCCGTGACTTCACGCACCGAACGCTGAATGTCGGTGGCAATGGCCCGGGCCCGCGCCCAGGGATCGGGTGCGCCTTCGGCGGCGCTATCGGCCACCGGCCCGGTCAGATCGATATAAATCTCGTCGATGCCGCGGTCTTCAACCTGCGGTGCGATCGCCCGCACGGCATCCTTGAACATCCTTGAATACTTCCGGTATGAATCAAAATCCGCCGGCAGCAACACCGCATCCGGCGCCAGCTTCGCCGCCTTCATCAGGCCCATCGCCGAGAACACGCCCAGCGCGCGTGCTTCATAGGTCGATGTCGTCACCACGCCGCGGCCGGTATAACCGCGCAGCGTGGTGAAGGCGCCATCTGCCGG
>CBHTVL010000050.1:0-8849 GCA_966096475.1 uncultured Burkholderiales bacterium | reverse complement strand
TTAGGAAGGTAATGAAAAAAAGCGACCTTGACCCTCCGCGTCGATTGGAATATCTTCCCGCCCATCGCTTAGGACATGTCGAGGCCGACTGCCGCCAGGCAGCAGTTACCAACTGCTGTGTGGTGTTTCGTCCTGGACAATTCCCTGCCGATGCCCTGCGGGGCGCGAGGAGCCTGCATCTGGAGCACGTTCGCAAGACGTGTCTCTGCGGGCCGTGGAGTTGCCGGATCGCAAGGAGGCGATCCGGGAAAGCCGTAGCACCTAGCGCAGTGGATTTGACAATTTGATGCACCGCGCGGCACAAGGATTGTGCCGTGATGAGCGTCCAATCGCTCCCGGATCAGCGCCTAGTCCTTTGCCCCCCTGGGACCATGTGCATCCGGGGGCTTTTTTTATTTATCGCACTCGCGCTTCATGCCTGGAACGGCGTCCACGCAAAACCCAGTGCGCTGACACCGGCCTTGAGCATCGCAATCGCCGGCGCCACCTGTGCCGCATCACCCCGTACGCCGAGTTCGATATAACGCTCGGGCGTCACCCGCGGCAGGCTGAACACCTTGAGCCCGGGATAAGCGCGCAGGCATTCATTCATCAGATCGATCAGCTGACTCTCGCCGGCTTCTCTGACAATGATTGCCGCCTCCACTGCACGTACCGCGCCGATGGATGCATAACGCTGATCAATCACCCACTCCATCATCGGCCAGGACATCTCGGGAAAACCCGGCAGAAAATGGTGATTGCGGAAGGTGAATCCGGGAATACGGTTATACGGGTTCGGGATGATCGTCGCGCCCTCGGGAAACTCGCCCATCATCAGGCGCTGCGGCGTGACGCCCTTGGGATCACCGGCAAAACGCCCGCGGATCTCGACTTCCGCCTCGGGATGGAGCTTCAGCGCGACGCCGGCCGCCGCTGCCGCGCACTGGCGGGTGTGATCATCCGGTGTCGCACCGATGCCGCCGAAGCTGAACACCACATCATCGCCGGTCAGTGTGCGACGCAGGGTTGATACGATCAGATCCGGCTCATCGCCGAGATACTGCACCCATGACAGATCAAAGCCGCGCGCCGCCAGCAGCGCGATGGCCTTGGCCATGTGTTTGTCCTGGCGTTTGCCGGAGAGGATTTCATCCCCGATGATGATGGCGCCGAATTTCATGTTCTGCCCTGCTCCATTTCGTTAAACGCACGAAGGCCGCGCCGCACAGGCAGCGCCGGCATTCGCAACAACAACGGGATCAACTGTGGATGTAACTTTCGAGCTGCTGTATGGTCATCTGCTGGTCGGCAATCACTTCCTTCACCAGATCGCCGATCGACAACATGCCGATGACCTTGCCGGCATCGAGCACCGGCAGATGGCGGATGCGCTTGTTCGACATCACGGCCATGCACTCGTCCACCTTCTGCATCGGCCCCACACAGACCACCTTGTCGGACATGATTTCACGCACAGCAAGATCATGCGATGACTTGCCGAAGAGGATGACTTTGCGGGCATAGTCACGTTCCGAGAGGATGCCGCGCAGCTTGCCGTCGCTCATCACCACCAGAGCCCCGACATTCTTTTCGGCCATCAACTTCAGCGCGTCGTACACGCTGCTGTCGGGAGTCACTGACCACACGCTGCTGCCCTTGCCCTGCAACAACTGGCTGACTGTTTTCATGACCCCCTCCTCCGGGAGACGCCGGACGGGACCGGCAGGAATTCAGTCTAGCGAATTTTCAGCCCGGCGCGAAGCGACCACATGTCGGTCACTTCCCGCCGATGGCATCCGCTTTCTGCAACAGGTTCTGGGCCATGCGGATGTTGGCGAGGTCGACCAGGCGGCCGTCGACCTGCACGGCACCCTTGCCCTCGCGGGCAGCCTGCGCCATGGCCTCCACAATACGTCGGGCTTTGGCGACTTCATCGGCTGACGGACTGAATACCGCATTGGCCGCTTCGATCTGGGTCGGGTGGATCGCCCACTTGCCCTCATAACCCAGCGCCGCAACGCGGCGCGCTGCGGACAGATACCCCTCGGGATCCTTGAAATCGCCGTACGGGCCGTCAATCGGCCGCAATCCGTAGGCGCGGCAGGCGACAAGGATGCGCACCTGCGCCGCATGCCAGGGATCGGTCTGGTGGTATTCCCGCTTGCCTTCGGCATCGCGGTCCGACAGCACGCCATATTCGGGATGCAGTCCGCCGATGATGGTGGTGCGCGCGCGGGTGGAAGCCGCAAAATCACCGGAACCGAAGGCCAAAGCCTCCAGCCGGCGGCTGGACTGCGCAATCGCTTCGACGTTCGCCAAGCCCAGCGCCGTTTCGATCAGCGCTTCAAAGCCGATACGCTTGGTCCGTCCCTGCGCCGTCTCGATCTGCGTCACCAGCATGTCCAGCGCATAAAGATCGGCAGGAACACCGACTTTCGGCACCACCAGCATGTCGAGCCGCGGACATTGCTCCACCAGATCAACCACATCGCGATACATGTAATGGGTGTCGAGACCGTTGATCCGCACGGCCATGACTTTTTTGCCCCAGTCCACGTCATTCAGCGCGGCGACGACGTTCTTTCGCGCCTGCGGCTTGTCGTCGGGCGCGACGGCATCTTCCAGGTCCAGAAAAATCACATCCGCCGCCGATTTCGCCGCCTTCTCGAACAGCGCTGGGTTGACGCCGGGGACCGCGAGTTCAGAACGCGTCAGTCGTGGCGTTGCGGGTTCGGGCTGAGTGAAGCTCATGTCATTTCTCCTTTGCGGGGCTGCTGCCGGACATCGCTTCCAGCACTGTGATCAGTGCGCCGAGATCATCACGGCCGCGGCCCTGCCCCATCAATGCATTGATCTGCTGCATCACCAGCGCGCCGCCGGGCGTCGCCAGCCCCGCCTCATGCGCGAGCCCGAGGATGATGCCGAGATCCTTGTGATACAGCCGCGTGTCGATGCCGTTTTCAAAATTGCGTTCGACCATGCGTTTGCCGAACAGCTCCATGACCCGGCTCGCCGCAACACCGCCCATCAGCACTTCGCGCACCTTGGCGGGATCTGCCCCCAGACGCGCTGCCAGATGCAACGATTCGGCAACGCCCTGGGTCGCCACCAGCAGCGCCAACTGATTACAGGCCTTGGTCACCTGCCCGGCGCCGATGTCGCCGACGCGGGTGATGGTCTTGCCCATGCAAGCAAACAAAGGCTGAATGCGTTCGAATACATCCGGATTGCCACCAACCATGATCGACAGCGTCGCCTGCTCGGCACCCATCGGGCCGCCGGAGACCGGCGCATCGAGCATCTCGATGCCCTTGGCCGAAAGCTGCTTTGCCACTGCACGCGCGACAGCCGGCGAAATGGTTTCCATGTCGACCAGCACAAGACCGGCCTTGGCACCATGAACAATGCCGTTGGTGCCCAGGGCCACCTGCTCGAAATCGCTGGACGCAGTGACCATCGTGAACACCACATCCGATGCTGCCGCCAGCGCCGCCGGCGTTTCGTAACGCGTCGCGCCGATGGCGACCAGCGGCTGCGTACTTTCGGCACGGCGGCCCCACACGCCCAGTTGATGACCGCCCTTGTGCAGATGCTGCGCCATATGGCGCCCCATCGCGCCCAATCCGATGAATCCGACTTTCAATTGCCTTCTCCTGTTATGCGAGCCGTATCACGTTCGACTGAATCACGTTCGGCTTATCCATCCGAACGCCATGATCAGCGGCAGGGTCAGCCAGAACAGTATGGTACTCCAGCCGATCAGCAGGGCTGCAGCACCTGAATCCAGTTTGAAACGGTCCGCCAGCAGTAATGCCGTCATCATTGCCGGCGTGGTGCCTTCAACCACCGCGGCATACTGCGCCTCACCCATCGGCGAATAAATCAGCGGCGCGATCAGCCAGACGATGAAGGGTGTCAGCAGCAGCTTGATGCCGACCACGGACAGAATTTCGCCGCGCGGCACCAGATTGCGCCAGGGAATCGTCATGCCGAGCACGAACAGGATCACCGGGATCGTCGCCTGTCCGATGAAACGCGTTGCGGCAACCAGCGGCTCATAGGTCAGCCCCAGCTGCTGGCAGGTGAAACCCGAAAGGAAAGCCCAGATCGGCGGCATCGTCAGCACCACGCCGATGACTGATGGTCGCGCCGCATCGCCGTCGTGCGAGCCCAGCCGCGTGGCGATCCATACGCCGAGCGTCCACACCAGCGGCATCGTCATCAGCATGTCGTTGAACACCGCGTAACGGATCGACTCGGCACCGAAAAAAAACACCAGCAACGGCGCACCGATATTGAAGGTATTGCCGAACATGCCACCGAGCATCAATGCGGCGCGTGTACGATCGCTGAGTCCGGGCCACAGCGGCAGCCGGTACAGCATCAGATAAAGAACGCCACCGGAGATCAACGAGGCGATGCCCACCAGCAGCGGCACCGACAGCAGGTCACGGCTGATCGGTGTACTGGATGCCACCGCAAACAGGATGCAGGGATAAAACAGATACATCACCAGCCGGTTCAGGCTGCTGCGCATCTGCTCGACATCGGTATCGGGAAAAAAACGCGTCCACAACGCGCCGGCACAGACCAGCAGCGACAGCGGCAGCATGACCTGCACCATCAGGTCGATGAGTTGGGTGGCGTAATTCATCAGAGGGACGGATCGGACGGCGGCACAGCAGCCGCCGTCGAGACATTATAAATTATTCAATAAAAACAAATACTTGTTTTTATCCGCCTAGCGGCGCGCTTCCGGATTGATCAGATTCGGCGGCAGCTTTCCCTGCAGGGCGGCCACCAGATTCTGCGCAGCGAGCATCGCCATCGCCTTCCGGGTGGCTTCGGTGGAGCTTCCGACATGCGGCGCCAACACCACGTTGTCGAGCTTGAGAAATTCCGGATTCAGTTTCGGCTCGTTCTCGTAAACATCGAGACCCGCACCGCGGATGCCGCCTTTTTTCAGGACCTCGATCAGCGCCGCATCATCGACCACGCCGCCGCGCGTCGAATTGATCAGGATCGCCGACGGTTTCATTTTCGCCAGTTGCGCAGCACCGATCAGATGATGGGTCGCCGGCGAATACGGCACCTGCAGTACGATGAAATCGGATTGCGCCAGCAGATCATCGAAAGACACATAAGCCGCATTGCATTTGCGCTCGAGTTCCGGCGCGATCGGCTTGCGGTTGTGATAAATCACTTTCATGTCAAAGCCGAGGGCGCGACGTGCGATGGCCTGGCCGATACGGCCCATGCCGATAATGCCCAGCGTCGCGTGATGCACATCGACGCCCAGCCACTGCTTCAGCTGCCAGCCGGTCCATTCACCGTTGCGGATGCGGCGCTCGACCTCAGTGATCCGGCGCGCCGTGCCCAGCATCAATGTCCACGCCAGATCGGCCGTGCTGTCATCAAGCACCCCCGGCGTATTGGTGGCCTGCACGCCGCGCGCCGTGCAGGCCGGGACGTCAATGTTGTTGTAACCCACGGCGATATTGGCCACCGCCTTCAGTTTCGGCGCAGCGGCCAGAAGCGCGGGATCCACCTTGTCGGTCAGCGCGCACATCAGGCCGTCGCAATCCGCCAGCGCCCTGCCGAGAGCTTCCGGCGCATAAGGCACATCGCGCTGGTTATCCAGCACTTCGCAATGCTGCCGCAGATAGTCCAGGGTTTCGTCGAAGACTTCGCGGGTGACCAGCACCCGGGGTTTTTGATGGCTCATGGTGTCCGTACCGGTTTTGAATCAGTGAGTTTGATGCTTAGTTGCAACTCAACGCACGACATCGCAGAGCCAGCGTGCGGCGCGCAGCAGCTGCGCATCACAATATCGCGGCGCGACCAGTTGCACGCCCAGCGGCAGGCCGTTCGTGCCGCGCAGCAGCGGCAGTGTCAGCGACGGCATGCCGCAGACGGTCCACAGCGTACAGAAAGCAGGGTCTCCGGTCGAGTCCAGCCCCCGCGGTGCGGTACCGGCAACGGCCGGCGTCAGAATCACATCGTATTCGGCATACAACGGCTCGAAGGCTGCGTTGACGCGGGAAATCTGCGCCAGTGCATGCTGGTAATCAACCGCCGCCACCGCGCGTCCGCGTTCAATCTGGCTGCATAACGATGGTGACAGCCGGTCCCTGCCCTGTTGCCACTCGGCCGCATAGTGAGTGGCGATCTCGGCCTCCATCACCGTTTTCTGCCAGTCCCATGCCCCGGCGGCGGCCTCCGGCAGGTCCACTTCATGCACCGCCGTTCCAAGACGGGCGGTGAGCCCGATGATCGCCTCCCGCGCATCGAATGCGGTACGGTTCCAGACGGGGGTTCTGACAAAAGCCATGCGCGGCAAGCGCGGTTGCAACACGCCCGCGCCATCCAGCCAGCGCGGCAGCGTCGCCGCATCACACAATGTTTCAGCGGCCAGTGCGGCATCTTCCGGAGAACGTGCAAACACGCCGATCTGATCCATGGCGGGCGACTGGCGCAATACGCCGTCGCGATTGATCAATCCAAAAGACGGTTTGTAACCGACGACGCCGCAGAATGCCGCCGGCCGGATCACCGAACCGTTGGTCTGGGTGCCGATCGCCAAAGGCACCATATTCGCGGCGACCGCAGCGGCCGAGCCGCTTGAGGAACCGCCGGGCGTGTGTTCGGGATCATGCGGATTGCGGGTCTTGCCCGGAAAATAGGTTGCCAGTTCAGTGGTGACCGTCTTGCCCATGATGATCGCGCCGGCCTCGCGCAGTCGCGTCACAAGCGCCGCATCCTTTGCCGGTCGCCGCCCGGCATGCAGCACCGTGCCGTTTTCGGTCGGCATGTCTGCGGTATCGATGATGTCCTTGATGCCGACCGGAACGCCGTGCAGCGCGCCGAGAGGTGCTCCGGCAGCCTGATGCCGGTCCGCCGCCCGTGCCTGATCCAGTGCCAGCCCGGGATCAAGGCAGGCCCAAGCTTGGATCCTTCCATCCACCGCAGCGATGCGCTCAAGGCAGCTTCGCACGACGGCTTCGGCACTGAAGGCCTTTTTGCGGATGCCGTCTGCGAGAGCACCTGCACCAAGCGCGCTCAAATCGGCCGCGGCAGTGTCGCTCAGCTCAGGCACTTCGCATCGTCACCGCATTTACTTGTACAGGGTTTGCGGCAGCCACAAGCCGATACCCGGGAACATGTACAGCAACGCCAGTGCAATCACCTGGATCACCATGAACGGCATCATCCCGGCAAAGATCTGGTTCAGCGTCACATGCTTTGGTGCCACACCCTTAAGATAAAACGCTGCCATCGCCACCGGCGGTGACAGGAACGCCGTCTGCAGGTTCAGCGCAACCAGCAGGCCAAAGAACAGCGGATCAATCCCGAATTTCGGCAGCAGCGGGATAAAAATCGGCATGAAAATGACGATGATTTCCGTCCACTCAAGCGGCCAGCCTAAAATGAAAATAATGAACTGCGCGAGCAGCATGAACTGGATCGGCGTCAGACCCAGCGACAGCACCCACTTCTCGATAATCTCCTGACCGCCGAGCAAGGCAAACGCCGCCGAGAAAATCGCCGAGCCGACAAACAGCCAGCAAACCATGGCGCTGGTTTTCGCGGTCAGGAAAGATGATTCCTTCAGAATCGTTCCCAGCTCACGCACAGTCGTACCGACCGCGGCAACACCCGGATTGCCGCGGTAATGGGCGATAAAGCGATACGCCGCCGCGAGCAGGAATCCGCCGAACGCACCGACCGCAGCAGCCTCGGTCGGCGTGGCCAGCCCCAACACGATCGAGCCAAGCACGGCCAGAATCAATACCGCAAGCGGGAAAAACGATCCCAGCAGCATCTTGAAAATCTCAAGACGCTGCCAGGTCATCATCCAGTAAATCAGCAGCAACAGACCCGCTCCGATTGCGAACACAATCCAGAACCAGTTGGGGATCGGCAGCGATTCCGCGACCGCCTCGGGCGCAGCGGCGGCTGCCGACGCAGCTGTGGATTCAGCAGAGGCCGCTGGCACAGCCGTTGCAGGCGTTTTTTCACCTTCAGCCAGCGGTTCGGTCAGCCCGGTCCCTGTTGCACTTTTCTCCGCATTACCTTCAGCAGGTGGCTCAGCGAGCCCGGTCCCGGTGTCCCCGCCTGCCTCCGCCTCCTGTACATCAGCCGCCAGATCGCCGCCAGCCTGGACCAGACCCGCGGTGCTCGCCTGCTGGACCGGTGCCGTTGCCATGTTGTAGGTCAGCGCCAGAATGCCGATGATGGTGATGGCCGGCAGCAACGCGACAAAAAACTGCGCCATCGCGGTCCGCGGGGCAACTCCGGGGGCGCCACCCAGCACACGTCCCAAACCGAGCAGCGCATTGCGTCCGCGCAACTGCAGCTTTTCCGCAAACGAAGGCAAGGCAACATGCCGTTCCGCCTCAGGCAAGGGCGGCATCCACTCCGGCTTGATCATCGCCATCACGATCACGTAGCCGACGTACAAGCCCGCAAGCATGATGCCCGGAAAGAAAGCACCTGCATAAAGTTGCACGACAGAAACACCCGCCGTGGCACCGTAAACAATCAGCAGCACCGAAGGGGGAATTAGAATGCCGAGACAGCCACCTGCGGTAATCGCACCTGCCGCAATCTTGGTGTTGTATCCGGCACGCAGCATCGCCGGCATCGCCAGCAGGCCCATCAGCGTCACCACCGCACCGACAATACCGGTGGCCGTGGCAAAAATCGCACAGGTCACAATGGTCGCCACCGCCAGCGAGCCCGGAACCCGGGCCATCGACAGATGCAGACTCTTGAACAGGCGTTCGATCAGTGCCGCACGTTCGACGAGGTAACCCATGAACACGAACAAAGGCGGATCGCGCGCGAAATCCACGATGAACTCGGAC
>CBHTVL010000049.1:0-8934 GCA_966096475.1 uncultured Burkholderiales bacterium | reverse complement strand
TGATTGGCTGGAGCAGTTCCTGCACCGTTTCCCGGGCACTGTCGTTGCGGTAACGCATGATCGTTACTTCCTCGACAACGCCGCTGAATGGATTCTGGAACTGGATCGCGGCTCGGGTATTCCGTGGAAAGGTAATTACAGTTCCTGGCTGGAGCAGAAGGAAGACCGCCTGCAGAAGGAAGAGGCGACGGAGTCCGCACGGCAGAAGGCGCTGAAAAAGGAACTGGAGTGGGTGCGCCAGAACGCCAAAGGCCGCCAGGCGAAATCAAAGGCGCGGATTGCGCGCTTCGAAGAACTGTCCTCGTTCGATTATCAGCAGCGCAACGAGACCCAGGAGATTTTTATTCCGGTGGCTGAGCGCCTTGGCGAGCAGGTCATCGAATTCAAGGATGTATCCAAGGGTTTCGGCGACCGGTTGTTGATCGACAAACTGTCGTTTTCGATTCCGCCGGGTGCGATTGTCGGCATGATCGGTCCCAACGGCGCCGGCAAATCGACGCTGTTCAAGATGATTACCGGCAAGGACAAGCCGGATTCCGGCGAGGTGGTGATCGGTTCAACGGTGAAGCTGGCGGTGGTTGACCAGTCGCGTGATGCGCTGCCCGATGACAAGACCGCATGGGAAGCGATTTCCGGCGGTCTCGACATCATCAATGTCGGCAAGTTTGAGATGCCGTCACGCGCCTACCTCGGCCGCTTCAACTTCAAAGGCCAGGACCAGCAGAAAAAAGTCGGCACGTTATCCGGCGGTGAACGCGGCCGCCTGCATCTCGCGCAGACACTGCTGACCGGCGCCAACGTGCTGCTGCTCGACGAACCGTCCAATGACCTCGACGTCGAAACGCTGCGTGCGCTGGAAGATGCGCTGCTCGAATTCGCCGGCTGCGTGCTGGTGATCTCGCATGATCGCTGGTTCCTCGACCGTATCGCCACGCACATCCTTGCTGCCGAAGGCGATTCGCAGTGGACCTTCTTCGCCGGCAACTATCAAGAATACGAAGCCGACAAGCGCAAACGCCTGGGTGAAGAAGGCGCCAAGCCGAAGCGGCTGCGTTACAAGCCGCTGAAGCTGTGAACTCGTAAGTAATTGTTTTTATTAATAAATATGGCGCCCTCGGGCGCCATATTTATTTGCTGCTGTTGATTTGCGGTTTCAGCCGCGTCCGGCGTACGGCATATCAGTGGCCATAACCATCAGGTGATAGATGTTGACGTTGAGCGGCTGGTTGGCCATGAACAGCACCGACTTCGCGACATCGGTGACGTCGATCATCGATTCCGGCTTGATCGTACCGTCGGCCTGTTTGACGCCCTTCGCCATGCGCGAGGCGAGACCGGTCATCGCATTGCCGACATCGACCTGGCAGCAGGCGATGTTGTATTTGCGGCCATCGAGTGAGATCGTGCGCGTCAGTCCGGAGATTGCGTGTTTGGTCGCGGTATAGGGCGCGGAGTCGGGGCGCGGCGCATGCGCCGAGATCGAACCGTTGTTGATGATGCGGCCGCCCTGCGGATCCTGCGCCTTCATCATGCGGAAGGCGGCCTGCGCGCAAAGGAAGGAACCGTTGAGATTCGCGTCGACCACGGATTTCCATTTGTCGTAAGGCAGGTCTTCAAACGGTACGCCCGGTGCGTTCTGTCCGGCGTTGTTGAACAGCATGTCGAGGCGGCCGAAACGTTTCTGTACCTTTTCGAACAATGCGCTGACGGCTTGCGGATCGCCGACATCAGTGGCGACGGCGAGGCCGCGCGACGCATCACTGCCGGCTTCCGCGAGCGCGGCGTCCAGCGCATCCTGACGGCGGCCGGCGAAGGTCACGCTCCAGCCGTCTTTCAGCAGGGCTTGTGCGGTGGCCTTGCCGATGCCGCTGCCGGCGCCGGTGATGACGGCGACTTTGGAGGGATTGCTCATGAGAATGCTCCTTGGGTTGTCGGCTTTATTGACCAGTGGCGATGCTGTAGCGGTTGCGGCCGCCGGACTTGGCTTTATACATTTCCATATCTGCACGCGCCAGCAACTCCGTGGCGTGATCGGCATGCAGCGGGGCGAAGGCTACCCCGATACTGGCACTGATCGAAACGCACTTGCCGTCGCCGACATCCATTGGCTCGGTGATGGCGGCCATCAGTTTGCCCAGGATGAACTCCATGCTGCCGGTCTCGCGAAGGTCTTCGAGCAGGATCACGAATTCGTCGCCGCCGAGCCGCGAGACCGTATCGGATTCGCGGACGATTTCGTTGATGCGTTTGGCGATGGTCACCAGCATTTCGTCGCCGACCGCATGACCGTAGGTGTCATTGATCGGCTTGAAGTTGTCGAGGTCGATCAGCATCAGCGCGATGCTGTCGCCGCTGCGGCGCGCCCTTGTAATCGCACGTTCGATGCGGTCATTGAGGAACATGCGGTTTGATAGTCCGGTGAGCGGGTCCTGCATCGCCAGGCGGCGCAGTTCATGTTCTTTTTCCAGCAGCAGGTTGTTTGCGGCTTCCAGTTCATGGGTACGTTCGGCGACGCGGTGTTCCAGTTCCAGTTCTGATTTGCGCAGCGCTTCGACCATTTCCTGTTTGGCGCCCAGCGCGAGCTCGGTGGCCCGTTCCTTTTCGCGCCGCATCACGTTCAGGCGATCCGCCAGCGCGAACGACAGCAGCAGCATTTCCAGTGCCGATCCGAGTTGCATCGCATTGAAGGTCAGCCAGGTGGTCGGTATCCAGTCGAGGTTGCGCATGCCCAGGATGGCGGCGCCGAGCAGCAGCAGTGTCCACGCAATCAGGAAATAACGCGCCCCGGGATGGCCGCGCTTGAGACAGTGCACGCCGGCCGCCACCGCGACGCCTGAAAACAGCATGCCCAGCACGGAAACCGATACCGCGATGATGCGGTAGGGAACGAAGGGGGTGATCACGACGATCAGCGCGAAGATGGCGATACAGAACAGGATCGCGCGGTCGTAAGCGAGGGCGGTGTCGCGCGTGTCGAGAAAAAGCCGCGTGAACAGGCCGCCGAACACACCTGTTGCCGCCATGCCGATGGGCAGAGCGAGATGGCCCCACAGCGCCGAGTCCGGCCACAGGAACTGGTTGCACAGCCCGTTCCAGGTGCCGAGCGCAACCGCCATGCCTGCAGTAAACGCCACATAGGACAGGAAGGTGACGTCGCGCGTCGACAGAAACAGCAGCAGGTTGTAGAGGCCGAGCGCCAGCATCATGCCGTAATAAAGGCTCAGCGCGGTGTAGGAAATCCGGTCGCTGCGGGCCAGCGCATCGGGCTGCCACAACGCGACCGGGATGGTCAGGTTGCCGCTGGAGGTGACGCGCAGAAAAATCATCTGCGGTTTGCCCGGCGTCAGCTCAAACGGGAATACGTGATGGCGGTGCGGATAGGGGCGCTCGCTAAACGGCAGCGAGTCGCCGGAGACCAGTTTGTCGAAACCGCCGCCGGCACGCGGCACATAGACTTCAATGTGATCCAGCGAGGAATAGCCGACTTCCAGCATCCACTGCCGCAACGCGGCGCTTTCAGGCTGCACCTGCAGGCAAAGCCACCACGCGGATGCGGAATAACCGAAATTGATTTCGGAAGACGTGATCTTCGGCATTGCCGGTTCGAAACGCCTTGCCATCACCGGGTCCGTGACATCGTCGATGGTCAGGCTGTGTTTCGGATCTTCCAGCACCATCAGTTCGTTGGCGACCGGGTAATGACCGATGGCGGCGTTGAGGATCAGCGGTTCATGGCCGGCGGCCGCAGGCAGCGCCCAGATGAGAAAGAGCAGGGCCCGGAGCCAGTGCCAACCAGCTGCGACCCGGAGCGTCATGCGGCGCCTTATTTGATCCAGGAATCGCGCAGCGTCACGGCGCGATTGAATACCGGTTTGCCCGGCGTGGAGTCGCCGGTGTCGACGACGAAATAGCCGTGACGTTCAAACTGGAAACGCGTGCCGGGTTCGGCAACAGCAAGGGCAGGTTCCAGCTGTGCAGTGATGGTTTTGACCGAATCCGGGTTCAGATCGAGCAGGAAGTCGCGTCCGCCGGCCCCCGGGTGCGCTTCCTTGAACAGCCGGTCGTAGAGACGGACTTCGGTGGCCTGCGAATGTGCGGCGCTGAGCCAGTGGATATTGCCTTTGACCTTGACCGTCTCCGAGCCTGGTGTGCCGGACTTGGTTTCGGGGAGGTATTCGCAATGCACCGCGGTGACGTTGCCGTCGGCATCCTTGTCACAGCCGGTGCATTTGACGACATAACCGTAACGCAGACGAACGCTGTTACCGGGAAACAGGCGGAAAAATCCTTTCGGCGGCTCTTCGGCGAAATCCTCGCGCTCGATCCACAGTTCACGCGACAGTGGCACCACGCGTTTGCCCAGGTCCGGCTTCTGCGGATGATTGGGTGCGAAGCAGTCTTCCTGCCGGCCTTCGGGATAGTTGTCGATGATCAGCTTGACCGGATCGAGCACGGCGATGCGCCGCTCGGCGATCTCGTTCAGGTGATCGCGCATGCAGTCTTCGAGCACCGAGTATTCGATCCACGAATCGGCTTTGGACACGCCGATGCGGTCGGCAAACAAACGGAAACCTTCAGGCGTATAGCCGCGGCGGCGTGCGCCGGCGAGAGTCGGCAGGCGCGGATCGTTCCAGCCGCTGACGTGTTTTTCGTCGACCAGCTGGATCAGCTTGCGTTTGGAGAGCACGACATAGGTCAGGTTCAGCCGTGCGAACTCGATCTGCTGCGGCAGCGGGCGCGCGAGCAGGCCGCCGTCGGCGAGTTTGCCGAGCAGCCAGTCGTAGAACGGCCGCTGGTCTTCGAATTCCAGCGTGCAGATCGAATGGGTGATCTGTTCCAGCGCATCCTCGATCGGATGGGCACAGGTGTACAGCGGATAGATGCACCAGGCGTCGCCGGTGCGGTGATGAGTGGCCTTGCGGATGCGGTAGATCACCGGATCGCGCAGGTTGATGTTGGGCGAGGCAATGTCGATTTTCGCGCGCAGCACCATCGCGCCGTCAGCATGTTTGCCTTCGCGCATTTCACGGAAGCGGGCCAGCGACTCGGCCGGCGGGCGGTCGCGCCACGGTCCGGGTTTGCCCGGTTCGGTCAGTGTGCCGCGGTTGGCGCGCATTTCTTCGGCGCTTTGTTCATCGACATAGGCGTGGCCGGCGCTGATCAGGCACTCGGCGGCTTCGTACATGGTGTCGAAATAATCGCTGGCGAAATAGCCGTTCGGGCCCCAGTCGAATCCCAGCCACTGCACGGCATCACGGATGGAGTCGACGTATTCCTGCTCTTCCTTTTCCGGATTGGTGTCATCGAAGCGCAGATGGCAGGCACCGGCGTAATGCAGCGCGAGGCCGAAGTTCAGGCAGATCGATTTGGCATGACCGAGATGCAGGTAACCGTTGGGCTCCGGCGGAAAACGCGTGCGGATTTTCGCCGCATCAACGGGCGCACCGGCGTGCACGCGTGCCGGGCCGGGTTTGCCGCCCCAGGTACGCGAGGCGTATTTACCGGCGGCCAGATCAGCGTCGATGTGACTGCGGATAAAGTTGGATGTCGACGCAACAGCTTCCGCGCCGGGTTTCGCGTTTTTTGCCATGCTTGGGAAAGGAGATATTGCTGATTAAAGTGGCATTTTAACCCGCGCCGCCCCGGGGTTTTCAGCCTTTTACGACTATCAGGGCTTCAATACGCGCGTTGGCAAAGCGCGTTCATTGAAGCTGCGATCCTTGCGGGTCAGCCTCCAGCCTCGTCCGGGCTTGTGGTTAGAGACCACTGTGGCCAGCTTGCCGTCGATGAAATGCAGCGCAACGCCGTCGTCCGCCGCATAACCCTCGGCAATCGCGCCGCGGGCAACCATTTTGCGGTAGGTCGGCCGGCGCAGGGGCTCGCTGTTGTAATGCGGGCAGTTGCTGCCCGGCAGGAAACCCAGGCAGTCGAGCGCGGTCAGCGGCCCGGCGATGGAATCGGTGATGCCCTGTTCAAACCAGCAGATCGAGCCCGCGCTCCAGCCGCCGAGCACGATACCTTTCCGCCAGGCGCTGCGCAGGTGGACATCCAGACCCCAGTCGCGCCATACGGCAAGCATGCTGCGCGTGTTGCCGCCACCGACGAAAATGGCATCCTGTTCAAGCACAAAGGACTCGAGGTCACGCGGCGTGCGTGCGAACAGCGGGAGATGTACCGGCTTGCAGTTGAACTGGCCGAAGCCGGCATAAAAACGCAGCCGGCCGGCATCGGCGTCACCGTGGGCAGTGCCGATGAAACAGACTTTGGGTTTGCGTTTGCCGGTCTGTTTGAGGAAATAATCGACGAGCAGCAGGTTGTCGAGTTCGAGCGGCAGCGCAGCGCCGCCGATCGCAATGATCTGTTTTTTGATTTTTTTCATGTCCGCAAGCTTAACGCGTTGCGGGCGGTGTTTGAACCGGCGCTTACTCGACCTTGACGTTGGCGGCTCGGATAACCTTCGCCCACTTCGCGACTTCTTCATCGAGAAATTTCGCGAATTCGGCCGGCGTGTTGCCGGCGGGATCGGTGCCCATCTGCGTCAGGCGGTCACGCACTTCCTGTTTCTGCATGATCAGGCCGATTTCCTTGCCGAGTCTTTCTACGGCGGCTTTCGGCGCGCCGGCCGGTGCCAGCCAGCCGACCCAGGTGCCGCCGGTGACCGGTACGCCGGTTTCGGTCAGTGTCGGGATGTCGGGTGCGGCGGCGATGCGTTTTTCGGAAGCCATGCCCAGCACCTTGATGCGGCCCGAGCGCACATGCGGCAGCATCGATGACGGCGTGTCCATCATCAGCTGGATTTCGCCGGTCATCAGTCCCTGCAATGCGGGTGCAGTGCCTTTGTACGGGACATGGGTCATCTTCACGCCCATGGTCAGCATCAGCAGTTCGGTGGTCAGGTGTGCCGCCGCGCCGATGCCGCTGGAGCCGAAGGACACGGTGCCGGGTTTGGCCTTGGCCAGTGCAATCAGTTCGCGCGCATCCTTTGCCGGCAGATTGTTATTGGCGCAGACGATCAGCGGCGCGGTCGCTAGCAGCGATACCGTGGCAAAACTTTTTACCGCGTCATAAGGCAGCTTCGGATACAAAGTCTGGTTGGCGGCATGTGCAGCGATCACCGAGGCCAGTGTATAGCCGTCGGGATTCGCCTTGGACACAATTTCCACACCGAGGATGCTGTTGGCCCCCGGGCGGTTATCCACCAGCACGTTCTGCTGCACGCTCTTCGACAGCTCCTGCGCGACGATGCGCGTGGTGACGTCGGTAATGCCGCCGGGCGGATAGGGCACGACGACGCGGATCGGACGGTTCGGATAGTTCTGCGCGGTGACGGCCTGCACATGCAGCAGGGACAGCGTGGATAGCGTAGACAGGATCGCAGCAGTCAGCAGGCGGTGGCGCATGGTCGTCTCCCGGTGATTGATGTGTTATTGCTCGAGTTTGAATCCGGTGGCCTTGATCAGTTTTGCCCAGCGGTCTTTTTCCGAGGCCAGCCATTTCGCCATTTCCGCCGGGCTGTTGCCGATCGGATCGGCGCCTTGGCTCGACAGTTTTTCCTTCATGTCCGGCGTGTGGATGATGCGGGCGATCTCGGTCTGCAGTCGCGCCACCAGTTCCGGCGGTGTTTTGGCCGGGGCGAGCACGCCCTGCCAGGAGCCGGTGACGAAGCCTTCCAGCCCCGGTGTTTCGGCGACGACCGGCGTGTCGGGCAGCGTCGGAAATCGTTTTTCGCTGGACACCGCAATCAGGCGCAGGCGGCCGCGTTTGGGGTGCGGCAGCGTGGCGAGCATGCCGTTGAACAGCAGATCGGCTTCGCCGGTGGTGGTGATGAGGATGTTGGCAAAGCCGCCCTTGGTGGGGATGTAGGTCCACTGGATCCCCGTGCGGTAGGCAAACATCAGTCCCGCCAGATGCGGTGCGCCGCCGAGGCCGGTGGCGTAATTCAGTTTGCCGGGACGTGACTTCGCCAGCGCGATGATTTCCTTGACCGTGCGCGCCGGCATGCTCGGGTGTGAGGCAAGGATGTGCGGTGAATAGGAGACGACGGTGACCGGCGCAAAATCCCGGAGGATGTCGAAGGGCAGTTTTGCGAACAGGCTGGGACTGATGGCGAGATTGCCGACATCCATCAATGCCAGTGTGTAAGCGTCAGGCGCTGCGCGGGCGACAACATCGGCGCCGATATTGCCGTTGGCGCCGGGGCGGTTGTCGGGCAGCACCTGCTGGCCCCAGGCCTCGGTCAGCTTGGCGCCGATCAGCCGGGTCAGGATGTCGGAAGTGCCGCCGGCCGGAAACGGCACGATGATGCGGATGGGTCTGGACGGGTAAGTTTGCGCGCTGGCGCTGCCGCAAATTCCCGCGGCGCATACCGCAACAGCGGCGATGAGCACTGTATGACGCAGCATGATCCCCTCCCTGGGTCGTGCGCGGCGTCCGTTCCTGTCTGCCGGCGGTTCGCTGCGCAGGGCCATGATAGCCCCGTTTCGCGGCTTCCGAGCGCGTAAAAAAACCCGGCAATTGCCGGGTGTTGTCAGGCGCAGCGGCGGTTTATTTTTTGGCCGGGCAGGTGTTGATGCCGAAGGGCATGTAGACCGGACACCAGCCGAGCGATCCGGTGAGCAGCGGGACAATGCCGATCAGGCCCCACCAGCGCGCGTTACCGTCGAGGATGAAAATCAGTGAGAGCAGGGCGAGCCCCGCGACGATGCGCAAAACCTTGTCGATGCCGCCAACGTTCGTTTTCATGACTGGATCCTTTTGATTGCACATGGCACTTGCCATGAGCGTCATGGTGAACCTTGCGGCGGATGCCGTCTGTAACCCAGGTCACATATGTAATATATTGTTTTTATTGATTATTTATTCTCACCGGCAAGGCGTCGCAGACCGTCGGCATCGGTGATGTCGATCTGTTCACGGGCAAGTCTGACAAGTCCG
>CBHTVL010000048.1:0-8960 GCA_966096475.1 uncultured Burkholderiales bacterium | reverse complement strand
TGCAATGGAAGGCCTGGCAGGAGAGCGGGTTCGGCGTGGCGCGCAGCCGCGGCGTGCTCGACTTCGCGCGCCAGGCGCAGGTCGCCTACACCGTGTTCAGCCCCGAGGTCCGGCATCCGGTGGAAGTCGGCGCCGACCAGGAAGAACATCTGGTTCGCTGGTTGTCGAAACGGCTCGGCACCAGCCTCAAAATTCCGCATCTCGTAGCGCAAGGTTATGCGTTGGTCGGCGGCCGTTTGTTGCCGGGCGAACGCGGACCCGCTGCGCAGTTCATGTATCAGGATGGCAAAGGCCAGCGTCTGACTTTGTATGTGCGCGTCAGTAACGACGTGCGTGCACCGACGGCATTCCGTTTCGCGCAGGAAAACGGTGTCGGCGTGTTTTACTGGCTGGACGGTCGCCTGGGTTATGCCTTGTCCGGCGAAACCGATCGCGGTGAACTGTTGCGCGTGGCCGACGCGGTATATCAGCAGCTCAATCCCTGAAGACTGCGCTGCGTTGCGCCTGCGCGCGACGCTCCCCGGCATGCGCTTGCCGGAATCAATAAATATTTGTTTTTAAAGGACTTTTTTGTTCGTCTGGCGAGGAGCCGGCGATCAAAAGAACCTTGCCGCGAATGATCTGCAAATGCAGGTGCAGAAAAAACAGCGGAACGGTGTTGCTGAAACTGCGCGGGGGGAATTGCGGAGGGGAAAAATATTGAAAAGCAGAAACCGGAAATGAAAATGCAGAAGCCGGGGGTTACCCGGCTTCTGCACAAACACTACTTACTTCTTCTTGGCTACTTTCTTCTTGGCTACTTTCTTTTTCGCTTTCTCTTTTTTCTTCGCTGCCATGATCGTCTCCTTAAAAGTTAACTTAGGCATCGTTTGAGTGCGGCTTTTGTTCCGCACTACCATCCCACGATTCTCAGGAACATTTCACATTGCTGTTACTGTGTTCCACCAAAAAAATTGGTGAAAACCGTGTGCGGTGCGCCAATTCTATGCTATGCCGAAAAAAAAATGCAACACCTTTGTAAAGAATATTTGATTTCGTGAATCCGGTTGTGGGTTACGTACCACATGCAAGGCAAGGAAAAAACGCGATCAATCCGTGTTTTTGCAAGCCATCAATCCGGCAAACGATGTTCTCCGGCGAACAACTCGGCAACGTTTTCACGATTACGGATCGGGAAAATCCGGTCACCATCGACCATGATTTCAGCGGCGCGAGGGCGGGTGTTGTAGTTGGAAGACATGCTCATGCCGTATGCGCCGGCGGATGCGATGGCGATCAAATCCCCCGCATTTACCGATAGTTGGCGGTCACGGGCGAGAAAATCCCCGCTTTCGCACACCGGTCCGACGATATCGTAGACGCGACCGCCGGCCGGTGGTGTTGCGCGCAGCGGCAGCACGTCGTGCCAGGCTTCATACAGCGCCGGGCGCATCAGATCATTCATTGCGGCATCGACCACTGCGAAATTGCGGTCCTGGCCATGTTTGAGAAACAGGACTTCACTCAGCAGCACGCCGGCGTTTCCCGTCAGCAGGCGTCCCGGCTCGAACAGCAGCTTCTGTTTGCGGTTACCGAGCGTCCGGAGCACGGATTTCGCATATTCGGCAACCGGTGGCGGCGTTTCATCGCGATAACGGATGCCCAGGCCACCGCCAAGATCAATGTGGTGCACTGCGATGCCGTCCGCGGCCAGTGCATCGACCAGCGCCAGTACCCGTTCCAGTGCGGCAACGAAAGGCGAAACCTCGGTCAGTTGCGAACCGATATGGCAATCGACGCCTTCAATGCGCAGGTGCGGCAGTTCGCGGGCGCGGCGGTAGACCGTCAGCGCATCGTCGTAGGCCACGCCGAACTTGTTGTCCTTGAGTCCGGTGGCGATGTAAGGATGGGTTTTGGCATCGACATCGGGATTCACGCGCAGGCTGACCGGCGCGGTCACGCCCATTTCGCCGGCAACCCGGTTCAGCAGTTCCAGTTCCGGTGCGGATTCGATGTTGAAGCACAGAATGCCGGCCTGCAGTGCGGCGCGCATCTCGGCTGCGGTTTTACCGACACCGGAAAACACGATTTTGTGCGGATCACCGCCGGCGGCGAGCACCCGCGCCAGTTCTCCGCCGGAAACAATGTCAAAACCGCTGCCGAGGCGGGCAAATACATTGAGCACGCCGATGTTCGGGTTGGCTTTGACGGCGTAACAAACCAGATGATCGCGTCCGGCGAAGGCGGCATCGAAGTCGCGCCACGCCTTGGTCAGCGCGGCGCGTGAATAGACGTAACAGGGCGTGCCGTACTGCGCTGCAATACGGGCGAGCGGCACGTTTTCGGCATGCAACATGCCGTCGTGATACTGGAATGGGCTCATGGCTGGGTCGTTGGGGTGTCGGCCGACGGTGCGGACTGGGTGGTTGCCGGTTTTCCGGAGGGCGGTTTCTGGCCCGGCAGGTACAAGGGGCCTTTATGGCCGCAACCGGCAAGCAACAGGGCGACGATCAGGAACAGCAGCTTGGAATGCAAGATGGGCTCGATGCAGAAAGTTGCAATAAGAGTGGCAAAAAGTTTAGCACAGCGCACTGCGCCGGCCGGCTCACAACAGCAGGTAACGCTGCGATTCACGGCGCAGTGCGGCGCGCCGTTCGGCGTAATCGGCCACCAGCGTGCCGACGGTGCGCCAGAACGCCGGGGAATGATTCATCTGACGCAGGTGCGCCACTTCATGCGCTGCAACGTAATCAATCCACGCCTGCGGGCCCTGGATCAGCCGCCAGTTCATGCTGATGCGGCCGCTGGAATGGCAACTGCCCCAGCGCGTTCTCGCACTGGACAGACGTACTGCCGGTGCCGGCAACCCCAGCTGCGCGCTGAAACCGGCGCAACGTTGCGTGTAAAGATCCAGTGCCTGCCGCTTCAGCCAGTTCCTGACCCGGGTTTCTATGGCTTTGGGCGCCAATGCCGGCGGTCCGACCAGCAGACAGTCGCCGGCGATTTGCGGCGCATCGATGCCGGACTGCATCACCAGCGACAGTGATTGTCCGAGGAACATGATCTGTTCACCTGCAACCCAGGCGCGTGGCAGCGGCTGTTTCTGCTGCCAGTCACCGACTTTGCGCAAGACCCAGGCCGCATGTTCCCGGAGGAGGCTGTCAATCGCCTGCTGTGGCGCCGCCAGCGGTGCGGCGACACGCAGGCCGCGTTCGTCGATCAACAATGCAATGGAGCGGCGTCTCGGGCTGCGGCGCAGGGTATAGCTGACGCGCTGATCGCCCAGCTCGATGAATTCTTCGGCGGCCGTTGTGATTTTTTGCCGCTGCAGGGTGCTCATCGGGATGTCGTCCGCCGTTCAGCGTGCATCGAGCTGCTGCATTTCATTCTCGATCCAGTCTTCCACACGACGCGCCAGCGTTTCCGCGTCGCCATCCGGCCGGATCAACGGTCCGATGCTGACAGTGACCAGCCCCGGATATTTAAGGAATGCATTTTTGCCCCAGCACAGGCCGGCATTGTGGGCCACCGGCAACACCGGGGTTCCGGTCTCGACAGCCAGCCTTGCACCGCCGGCGCGGTATTTGCCGCGTTTTCCGGGTGCGATGCGCGTGCCTTCCGGAAAGATGACGATGAAAAACCCGGCGGCGAGCCGCTGCCGGCCCTGTTCGACCAGTTGTTGCAATGCCTGGCGGCGCGAATTGCGGTCGATGGCAATCGGCGACAGCATGGCCAGGCCCCAGCCGAAAAACGGCACTCGCAGCAATTCTTTTTTCAACACCCACACCTGCGGCGGAAAAATCAGCTGGAATCCCATGGTTTCCCAGGCCGACTGATGCTTGGCGAGAATGATGCAAGGTTCTTCGGGGATGTTTTCTGCGCCGACAATCCGGTAGCGGATGCCGCAGATCACGCGTGAGGCCCACATCACCCAGCGTGTCCAGACGGTAATGATGCGGTAACGCAGCAGCGCCGGCAGCGGGAAGGTCAGCAGCGCGATGACGGCAAAAACAGGGGTGATCAGAAGCTGGAACGCGGCGAACAGGCTGGAACGGAGGACGACCAGGATCATTGCAGCAGGCTGCGCACAGCCTCGGCAAGGTCGGCATGAATCACGGTGCCTTCGGGCAGATCACCGTCCTTGCGGGTTTTTTTGCCTTTGCCGGTCAGCACCAGCACCGGTTGTGCGCCGACCGCGGCGCCGGCCTGCAGATCGCGCAGCGAATCGCCGATAAACGGCACCCCTTCAAGGCTCACGCCGAATCGCTTGGAAATCTCGTCGAGCAGACCGGGACGGGGTTTGCGGCAGGCGCAACCGGCATCGCTGGCGTGCGGGCAGTAGAAAATGCCGTCCACATGGCCGCCGACCAGACCGAGTGCGCGGTGCATCTTGTCGTGAATCGCGTTCAGCGTCGCCATGTCGAACAGTCCGCGGCCGACGCCGGACTGATTGGTCGCGATCAGTACGCGGTAACCGGCCTGGTTGAGCAGTGCGATGGCTTCCAGGCTGCCGGCAATGGGTTTCCATTCATCCGGGCTTTTGATGTACGAGGCGCTGTCGTGGTTGATGACGCCGTCGCGGTCGAGAATGACCAGTTTCATGCGGCGAGCCTGGAGATGTCGGCAACGCGGTTCATCAGCGTGCCCAATTGCTGCAGCAGCGCTGCGCGGTTGTTGCGCACCGCCGGGTCGTCCACCATCACCATGACTTCAGTGAAAAAACGGTCCACGGCCGGCTTGATGTTGGCCAGCAGTTGCAGGGCTTCCCGGTATTCGCCGGCGGTGAAGTGTTTCTCGGCCTGTGGGGCAAGCTGTTCCAGACCGTCCATCAGCGCAATTTCCGCCGCTTCGGTCATCAGCGCACGATCAGGGGCAATGCTTTTATGAGCAATGTCTTCGTTCTTGTTGATGATGTTCAGCACCCGCTTGTTGGCGGCGGCCAGATCCTTGGCTTCCGGCAGGCCGGCAAAGGCGCGTACCGCAGCCAGCCGTAGCGGCACTTTGTGCAGCAACTGCGGACGCTGGCTCAGCACGGCGTCGATTTCCTGGGTGCTGTAACCGGCATCGGCGAAATAGCCGCGCATGCGTTCGTATACGAAAGTCTGGAGCTCGGCACCGGCATCGGCCAGCTTGAGGTCCTTGGGGAAGGCCTCAAAAGCGGTTTTGACCAGATCAGACAGTGACAGCGGCAGATCACGCTCAATCAGGATGCGGATCACACCCAGCGCATGACGGCGCAGCGCGAAAGGATCGCGGTCGCCGGTGGGCAATTGCCCGATGCCGAACAGCCCGGCCAGCGTTTCCAGTTTGTCGGCGATGGCGACGGCGCAGGAGATCGGGTGTGCCGGCAACCGGTCGCCGGCGAAACGCGGCTGATAGTGTTCGGCGATGGCGTTGGCGATTTCCACGGGTTCACCGTCGTGCAACGCATAGTAGCGGCCCATGATGCCCTGCAGTTCCGGGAACTCGCCGACCATGCCGGTGACCAGGTCGGCCTTGGCGAGGCGGGCCGCGCGGCCGGCAGCGACATGATCCGCGCCCAGCGCACGGGCGGTGGTGCTGGCGATCTGTGCGACGCGCTCAACGCGTTCCAGCTGCGTGCCCAGCTTGTTGTGATAGACCACCTTGCCCAGACGCGAGATGCGCGCTTCCAGGCGTTCCTTGCGGTCCTGGTTGTAGAAAAAGCGCGCGTCATCCAGACGCGGCCGCACCACGCGCTGGTTGCCGCTGATGATGTGCACCGGATCGGCGACCTGCATATTGCTGACGATCAGGAAACGATGGGTCAGTTTTCCGGCGCTTTCGAACAGCGGGAAATATTTCTGGTTGGTGCGCATGGTCAGGATCAGACACTCCTGCGGCACTTCCAGAAACGCTTCGTCGAAACTCGCGGTGTAAACCATCGGCCATTCGACCAGCGCGGCGACTTCATCCAGCAGCCCCGAATAATCACCGAGGCTGGCATTGAGCGCCTTGGCCTGGGCCTGCAACTGGGTTTCAATCAGGGCGCGGCGCTTGTCGAAGCCGGCCACTACCTTGCCGTTTTCCTGCAGAGCGGCTTCGTAATCGGTGGCGGATTTCAGTTCGATGTCGGCCTTGCCGAGGAAACGGTGGCCATGCGTGTGGCGTCCGGCGGTCAGGCCCAGCGTGCTGATCTTGACGACGGTGTCGCCGTGCAGAGCGACCAGACCATGAGCCGGGCGCACGAATTTCACCGTGGTCAGTCCGTCGGGGAGCTGATAGGTCATGACCTTGGGAATCGGCAGGCGGTCAATCGATTCATTCAGCGATTCTTCCAGCGCGCGATCGAGGGTTTGTCCCTTGGCAATGGTCTGCAGGTAAACAAACTCGGCCTTGCCTTCCTGCTTGATGACGTAGGCATCCGATCCGTCGCGACCGTCGGGAAACAGCGCGGCCATGTGTCCGCGGCCCATCGCGGCCAGTTTTTTCTCCAGTGCTGCAGGGCCGTTGGGTTTGCGCACCACGTCCATCGGCATCAGTTTCTGTTCGACCGGTTGATCGATGCCCTTGTCGAGCACGGCATCAAACAGCACCGCCAGACGCCGCGGTGTTGCAAAAACCGTATGGCCGTCGCGTTCCAGCACGCCGCGCTGCTTCAACCCGGCGGCAATGCCTGAAGCAAAGGCTTCGCCCAGTTTGCGCAGCGCTTTCGGCGGCAGTTCTTCGGTATAGAGTTCGACCAGCAGCGCTTTGCTCATGATTGGGCTCCCGCGCGGGCGGCGAGCACTTCGTCGCGTTCCTCGGCCGGCAGGAAGGCCTGCAGCGCTTCGACGCTGGCGCGTTCAAAACGGTGTGCCTTGCGCGAGGCGTAATAAGCCTGTGCTGCCAGACGCGCCAGCGTGCGCACGCGGCCGATATAGGCGGCGCGTTCCGTCACCGAAATTGCACCTCGAGCGTCGAGCAGATTGAAGCTGTGCGAACACTTCATGACCATTTCATAACCGGGCAATGCCAGTCCGGCTTCGAACAGGCGTTTGGCCTCGCCTTCGAACTGGCCGAACTGTTGCAACAAGACTTCGACATTGGCCTGCTCGAAGTTATAGGTCGATTGTTCGACTTCGTTCTGGAAATACACGTCGTGATAACGCACGCCCGGCGCCCATTCAAGGTCGTAGACGCTTTCTTTCTGCTGCAGATACATCGCCAGCCGTTCCAGACCGTAGGTGATTTCGCCCATGATCGGCTTGCAGGGAATGCCGCCGACTTCCTGGAAGTAGGTGAACTGGGTGACTTCCATGCCGTTGAGCCACACTTCCCAGCCGAGGCCCCAGGCGCCCAGCGTCGGTGACTCCCAGTCGTCTTCGACAAAGCGGATATCGTGCTGCAGCGGATCAATGCCGATCTCGCGCAGCGAGCCGAGATACAGCTCCAGGATGTTTTGCGGCGACGGCTTCAGCACGACCTGATACTGGTAGTAATGCTGCAGCCGGTTCGGGTTCTCGCCGTAACGGCCGTCCTTGGGACGTCGCGACGGTTGCACATAGGCGGCTTTCCAGGGTTCCGGGCCGATGGCGCGCAAAAAAGTGGCGGTGTGGAAGGTGCCGGCGCCGACTTCCATGTCATAGGGCTGCAGCAGGGCGCAGCCGTGCCGGTCCCAGTACTGGTTCAGCTTGAGGATGATTTGCTGGAAGCTAAGCATTACCAATGAGTATTACAAAAGAGCATTGCGGAGAAAGGCGGGATAAGTCCCGAATTTTACAGCCTTTACTGCAGCGCGCCAAAGGCGCAGCCCGTCATTTCCCCGGGGTTGAACGGCGGGTCCAGGCGATGCCGATGGTCAGAACGCAAAGCGCCAGCGCCGCGAGATTGCCCCAACGCACAAAAGGTGTTGCGCCGCGCATGCCGGGAACCTCATGCGTGAGCACGGTCCGGGTGAATTCCGGTGCAGCCGCTTCAACACGGCCGTCCGGCGCGATGACCGCGGTGACGCCGGTATTGGTGGCGCGCAGCATGTAACGGCCGGTTTCCAGTGCACGCATCTGCGCAATCTGCAGATGCTGCGGGGGCGCGATCGAGCGGCCGAACCAGGCCACATTGCTGACATTGACCAGCAGCGTGGCCTGCGGCAGCTGGTGGATGATTTCCTCGCCGAAAGCGTCTTCATAACAGATGTTGATCGCGACCTGCTCGCCGGCCACTGCCAGCGGCCGTTGCTCGCCGCCGCCGCGCGCAAAATCCTGCAGCGGAATCGCCAGTTGCGAGACGATGATGCCAAGCAACGGACGCAGCGGGATGAATTCGCCGAAGGGCACGAGGTGATCCTTGCGGTAGACCTGACTCTCCGCGCTGCCCAGCGACACGACGCTGTTGTAATAACCGTCATTGGTTTTGCGCTCCGGCACGCCGAGCAGTACATCGCCGTTGTTGCGCCGTGCCTGAGCGGCCAGCGCCTCAAGATAATCCGCCGGCACATCGCGCAGGAACAGCGGCAGTGCGGTTTCCGGCAGGATGATCAGGCGCGCATCGCTGGCGCGCACCATGCGCAGATAGGTTTCCAGCGTGCTGCGCAGATGGTCTTCACGCCATTTCAGATCCTGTTCGATATTGCCCTGGAGCAGACTGACCGTGACGCGGGTGCCGGTGGCTTCAGTCCATGCCACGGTTTTGAGTACGGCGCCGCTGATCCAGATCGCGAGTAACGCTGCCGGCCAGGGCCACAGACTGCGCAGGCGCGAGCGCAGCGCCGGATCGGCCAGCAGGGACAGCGCGCCGGCGGTGGCCAGCAGCAGCAGGGTGATGCCGTGCACGCCCAGTACGGGCGCGTAACCGGCCAGCGGACTGTCAGGCGCCTGCGAGTAACCGGGGTTGAGCCATGGGAAACCGGTCCACAACCAGCCGCGCAGCCATTCCAGCAGCGTGAAGATCGCCGGTACGAACAGGATCCAGTTCAAAACCGGCGGCAGTGCAAAGCGCCGGCCCAGATAAGCGGCGAGAGCCGGATGCAGCGCCAGATAAGCGCA
>CBHTVL010000047.1:0-8962 GCA_966096475.1 uncultured Burkholderiales bacterium | reverse complement strand
GGCCATGCGTTTTATCGATGATTTACCAGCGGATTTTCATAGGCCAAAGGTTATCAGGAATGCCGCCTGCAAGCGATGTTCAGGAGACAAATAAGCCGGCAAAACAGGGCTCCCGGCGCTATCATGTATATTCGATTCGACCATCCAATGCGGAGCAGTTCATGAGTCAGGACGCACTGAAACAGGCCGCGGCAAAAGCCGCGGCGGCACTGATGCCGGAAGGCGCCGTCGTCGGAGTGGGTACCGGCTCCACGGTGAATTTCTTCATCGATGAACTGGCGAAGATGAAGGGCCGCATCGAAGGTGCGGTCTCCAGTTCCGAAGCCAGCGCCCAGCGGCTGAAAGCGGCCGGCATACCCGTATTCGACCTCAACGGCGTGCGCGAGTTGCCGGTTTACGTCGACGGCGCCGACGAAGTCACCCGCCACCTGATGATGATCAAGGGCGGCGGCGGCGCGCTGACCCGCGAAAAAATCGTCGCCGCCGTCGCGCGGCAGTTCATTTGCATCGCCGACGCCTCGAAACTGGTGGATGTCCTGGGCAAATTTCCGCTGCCGGTGGAAGTGATTCCGATGGCGCGCTCCTACGTTGCCCGCGAAATCGTCAAACTCGGCGGGCAGCCGGAATGGCGCAGCAATTTCGTCACCGACAACGGCAACGTGATCCTCGATGTGCGCAATATGACCATCGTCGACCCGCCGGATCTCGAAACCCGGCTGAACCAGATCACCGGCGTGGTCACCAACGGGCTGTTCGCGCGCCGTGCAGCCGACGTGCTGCTGCTGGCCGGCAAAAACGGGGTGGAAACCCTGCGCCCGGCGGCCGCCATGAAATTGTCATAATTCAGCGTTATAAGTTCACCTTTCGCCGCGGAGTCCGCCATGCCCGATCACACCCTTAAACAGTTCGATACCGAGCTCGAAGAAATCCGCTCGCGGGTGCTGCAGATGGGCGGCCTGGTCGAGCAGCAGATCATGCGCGCCATCCAGGCACTGACCGAAGGCCATGTCGGCCTCGCACGCGAAGTGATGGACAACGACCACCGCGTCAACGCGCTGGAAGTCGCCATCGACGAGGAATGCAGCACGGTCATTGCGCGGCGCCAGCCCGCGGCCAAGGACCTGCGCATGATCATGACCGTGGTCAAGACCATCACCGACCTTGAACGCATCGGCGATGAAGCGGCAAAAATCGCGCGCATGACGCTGTCGCTGTACAGCGCCGGCCGCCCGACCGTGCCGCGCGCCGCGGAGATCCAGCATGTCGCCGACATCGCGCTGGGCATGCTGCGCAACGCGCTCGACGCCTTCGCCCGCCTCGATCTCGCCGTGGCCGCCAAGGTGGTGCGCCAGGACGAGCAGGTCGACTCCGAGTTCAAGGCCATCCTGCGCCAGCTGATCACCTTCATGATGGAAGATCCGCGGACGATTTCACACGCCCTCGACATCCTGTTCATCGCCAAATCGATCGAGCGTATCGGCGATCACGCTAAGAACATGTCCGAATACGTGGTTTATCTGGTCAAGGGCAAAGACGTCCGCCACACCAGCGTCGAAACACTCGAACGCGAAGCCCTCGGCTGACAAACCCGCGTGGTACACTCGTTCGCATATTGCGAATCGGGGCAACCATGCGGAACAATCGGACAACCATTCGGCAGGGAGCACTCTGAATGGCGGAGCAGTCCACCATTGCCGCCGTCGATCTGGGCTCCAATTCCTTCCATTGCCAGATCGCGCGTGTTGCCGGCGAACAGTTCTTCCCGCTCGACTCGCTGCGCGAACCGGTGCGCCTGGGTGCGGGCCTCGGCAAGGACAAAAAACTCGACGATGAATCACAGGAGCGCGCGCTGGCCTGCCTCGCCCGCTTCGGCGAACGCCTGCGCGGCTTTGATCCGCACGGCGTGCGCGCCATCGGCACCAACACGCTGCGTGTCGCCAAAAACAGCAAACAGTTCCTGCGCCGCGCCCGCGCTGCGCTGGGTTTCCCGATCGAAGTCGTCGCCGGCCGCGAAGAAGCACGGCTGATTTATCTGGGGGTGTCGCACAGCCTGCCGGCCTCACGCGACAAACGGCTGGTCGTCGACATCGGCGGCGGATCGACCGAGTGCATCATCGGCACCGGTTACAAGCCGCTGAAGCTGGAAAGCCTGTTCATGGGCTGCGTGTCGTACAGCCTGCGTTATTTCCGCGACGGACGCATCACCAAATCCGCACTCAAGGAAGCCGATCTGGCAGCGCGCGCCGAACTTGAACCCATTGTCAGCAGTTATATCCGCGGCAACTGGCAACAGGCTGTCGGTTCCTCCGGCACCATCCGTTCGCTGGCTGAAATCCTGCAACTGTGTGGCCATACCAACGGGCCGATCACGCTGGCCGGACTCGACAAGCTGCGCAGCCAGTTATTGCGTGCCGGCGACATGTCGGCGATCGAACTGCCCGGGCTGCGCCCGGACCGCCAGCCGGTACTGATCGGCGGACTGGCGATTCTTTATGCGGTGCTCGATGAACTGAACATCGACGAGATGACACCGGCCACCGGCGCGATGCGTCAGGGCATCCTCTACGACATGCTCGGCCGTTTTCACAACCACGACATGCGCGATGTCACCGTCGAGCAGTTCATGCAGCGTTACCACGTCGATGCGCATCAGGCACGGCGGGTCGCCACTTTTGCCGCGACCCTGTACGAAAAACTCGCCGGTAACGCGGCCACCGAAGATGCGCCCCGCCTGCTGGGTTGGGCCGCACGCCTGCACGAAATCGGCATACCGGTCGCCTACAGCGGTTATCACAAACACTCGGCCTATATTGTCAGCAACGCCGACATGCCGGGGTTTTCACGCGAAGAGCAGGAGCGCCTCGCTTCACTGGTGCTGAGTCACCGGCGCTCGCTGAAAAAATCCTGGGAAATCCTGCCCGAGCAGGAACGGGCGATGGTGCTGGCGCTGCGTCTGGCAGTGGTGTTGTGCCGTGCGCGCCGGGATACGCGCTTTCCGCCGCTGGAAGTCAAAATACAAAGCGAAAAACTGCGTCTGGCCTTTGATGCGGCGTGGCTGGAGGCGAATCCGCTGACCGCGACGGCGCTGCGCGAGGAAATCGCCGAATGGACCCGCATCGGCCACGACATCCGCGTGCCGGGACTCGCCGACATTGTGCTGGCACAGGAGCCGATGCTCGCCGACTGATCGCAAAGCGGATGCTGCAGCCTCCGCCCGGTTAATTGCGCTTTTTACCTGCTCCGCTTTTTTTTGCCCGGCTTTTTTCCGGCTTGTCGATGCGCGCCAGTGCAGCCTCAACAGCGTCAGCCAGCGTAAGCAGGACCTTGAGCCGCGCGTAATACTTGTTGTTGGCTTCGACCAGCGTCCACGGCGAAACATTCGTCGAGGTGCGGTCAACCATGTCGCAGACCGCCGTTTCATACTGATCCCATTTCTTGCGGTTGCGCCAGTCTTCATCGGTGATCTTGAAACGCTTGAACGCGACTTTCTCGCGTTCCTTGAAGCGCCGGTACTGCTCTTCCTTGCTGGTAGCCAGCCAGAACTTCACCACCAGCACGTTATGCTGCGCGAGTTGCTGTTCGAAATCATTGATTTCCGAATAGGCGCGCATCCAGTCGGCTTCCTTGCAAAAACCTTCGACGCGTTCGACCAGCACACGGCCGTACCAGGAGCGGTCGAAAATCGCAAAGCGGCCGCGGCGCGGAATATGCCGCCAGAATCGCCACAGATAAGGTTGCGCACGTTCTTCTTCGGTCGGCGCCGCCACGGAAATCGTCTGATAGGCACGTGCGTCCAGCGCCGCGGTAATGCGGCGGATCGCGCCGCCCTTGCCCGCCGCGTCATTGCCTTCGAATACACCGACCACCGACATCTGTTTCATCCGCGCATCGCGAAACAGGCGGTTGAGCCGTCCCTGCAGTTCTTCCAGTTGACCGGTATAGGCTTTTTTCGACAACTCCTGATCGAGCTGCAGCGCGCGCAATACATTGAGCTTGTCGATTGCCGGCAGCAGCGGCGGCGTACGGTCCGGGAGGCGCGGCACCGGCTTGTCATCGAGCCGCTCGCGCATCGCCGCGAGCAGCGTACGGCCGACAGTCAGGCTGCGATAACGCGAGTCGGCACCGGACACCACCAGCCAGGGCGCTTCAGCCGTACTGGTTTTGCGCACAAAGGGTTCGCAGACTTTGGCGAAGTCATCGTAATGCTTGAACATGACCCAGTCGCTCTTGCTGACGCGCCAACTGGTCACCGGATCTTTTTCCAGTTCATGCAAGCGCTTTTTCTGCTGCGGCTTCGACAGGTGAAACCAGAATTTCAGCAGCAGCACGCCTTCGTCGACCAGCATGCGTTCCAGTCGCAGAATTTCGCTGATTTCCTGGTCGAACTGCCCTTCGCTGCTGAGCCCCATCACGCGGTTGACGATGGGCTGGGTATGCCAGGCACCGAAAAAAATGCCGACTTTCCCCTTGGGCGGCAAAGCGCGCCAGTAGCGCCAGACCCGCGGTCTTTCGTTTTCTTCATCGGAAGGTGCGGAGAACCCATGGACTTCGATGTGGCGCGGGTCCATCCATTCGTTGAGCAGATTGACCATCTCGCCCTTGCCCGCGCCTTCAACACCGGCGATCAGGATCAGCGTGGCGAATTTGCCGTTCTGCTTGAGATCGTACTGTGCATTGAGCAGGGCCTGGCGCAGCTTCGGCTCTTCGCGCTTGTAGGCGGCTTTTTCAATGCGATGGGAAAGACTGGCTGATTCAAACATTGCCGCTCCTAGAGAATGCCCGGGGCCAGCACGGCGCGTACCGTCACGCCGCCATCATCGTCACGCGATAGCCACCAGATCGAGCCTTTTTTGACATTCCAGGGCTGGATGGCACCGGTCAGCGCCAACCCTGCCGCTGCGCCCAGGGTCGGTTGATGACCGACCACCACCACGGTGCCGCGGCCGTCGGGCCAGCCGGCGGCCTTGAGCAGGCCCTGCGGCGTGGCGGAAGTCGACAGTGCCGAATCAATCACAAAATCCGCAGTGAGCGCCCCTGCCGTTTCACAGGTACGCGTTGCGGGACTGACCATCACCCGCCAGCCTGCAGGCAGATGCGCATCCAGCCAACCGGCCATTTTTTTCGCCTGCTTATGGCCCTTCGCCGTCAGCCGCCGCTGCTCGTCGGGAATGCCGTCTTCGGCATCGGCATGCCGCCACAGAATCAGATTCATGCCCACCGTATTCAAGCTCCGAAAAATCAGGGAACACGGATTGTCAGCGTCCCTTTGATGTTGTCCACGGCTGCGCGGCCTCGCGATAACGCCGCCACGCCGACGCCAGACGCTTTCGCTGCTGCACGGCAAGTTGCCGGTGCTGCAGCATTACGGCATCCGCCGCTGCGGCCGGCCAGCGTCGCGCACGGCTGCGTGCACTTGCAAACAACGATTCCAGCGTCACCGCGTCATTGATGCAGCCCAGTATATCCTGCAGTTTTTCCAGCCGGGCGCGCTGCACCGCCATCGTCTTGACCTGGAACAAATCATTGAAAAATTCCACGGCATAGCGGAGTTTTTTGACGGCGATGCGCAGGCGATGCAATTGCGCCGGGGATTGTCTGGCCAGATGCCGGCCGCGCTTGATCACCCGCGCATGGCGTGCCGACAGGATTTGCGCAGCCAGCTGCCGGGCCGGCAACTGCCAAGACCCGGCAGCGATCGACTGTGGTGTCAGCAGCCAGCGGCCGAGGGTCAGCATTGTTGTTGTATAAGTATTTGTTTTTATTATGTTCTTCGCCTCGCGCCGGGCATCCTGATGCACCGGCGCGCAAGCTGCAGCCAGTTTCGCGATGCCCGGCATTGCAGCCATTGGCGGCAGCGTTTCGGTGATCAGCACATCCCAGTCCCGCGCCAGTCCCAGGCCCTTGCTGATCGCGCGCAGCTTCGCGGCGGGTTCAGCCAGCGCATCACCCAGCGGCTCACGGAACAGATCCAGCGCGCAACGCAGACGGCGCAGGCCGACGCGCATCTGATGCAGATACTCCGGATCCTCTGCATCAAGCACACCGCGCGCATTGCCCTGTATCTGGGCCAGCGTCGAGGCCGCGACGCCATGAAACGCATCGCCCGCGCTCATGCGGCGCGTCAGCCGCACAGCCGCTGCCTTTTGCGGCGCGGAGAACTGCGCGTCATACAGTGCATAACCGCGCTCGGCCTTGGAGTGCTGCTCCAGTTCCAGCGGCTGCAGTTCTGACAGCTGCAACGCCAGATCAAACAGCGCCGTCACCGGGCCCTGCTTGAGTTCGAGTTCCAGTTCGCACAGCTTTTCGCGGCGCGAGCCGCTGCGGATCTCGCCGCGGTCGATGGCCACCTCAATCAGAACTCCCGGCGCCGGCTTCAACAGACGCAGACTGCGTTTGATGTCGGTACTGAGCACCGGAACCAAAGTCGATGCGATGTTTGCGTCGCGCAGCACTTTGGTCAGGGCATTGCGCGGCAACACCGAGAGATCCGGCTGCGCACTGCGCAGCACCGACTCGAATTCCATTCGGCTGTGCACACCGGAAGCCACGCTGCCGCCGCCTTTGAGCGCCTGCACCCAGCGCCTGCCTTCGCGCCGTACCCGCAAGGCGATGCGCTGGCGCCACAGCAACAGATCCGGCGTGTCGTAGTAGGTGGCGGCGAGATGCACGGTTCGTTCGGCGCCCGCAGCACGCAACAACGGTGATGCAAGCAACGCGCGCAATCGTGCAGGCGGCACCCGCAGCTTGAGTTCGATTTCCTGCCCGGGTGCGGCTTCCGTCGCCGCGCGGGCGCGCCGTTTCATGCGCGGGGTTTGTGCGCCAGCAGCTCGAGCAACTGGTCCTGCGCGCCGAAAGGTTTGGCCCGAACCGGCGTCTGGCAGGCGTACTGACCATCCTCGCCCATCACCCAGGCCCGTGTATTGTCATCGAGATAGGGCTGCAGGCCCTCGGCGATCACGCGCTGGCGCAGGTTGGCATCGAGAACAGGGAAACAGACTTCAACACGACCGAAGAAATTGCGCCCCATCCAGTCGGCGCTCGACAGATAAACCTGTTCAGCACCGTCATTGTGGAAATAGAACACGCGGGTGTGCTCGAGAAAACGTCCGATCACCGAACGCACGCGGATGTTTTCCGAAAGGCCGGCGACGCCGGGGCGCAATGCGCAGACACCGCGCACGATCAGGTCGATCTGCACGCCGGCCTGCGAAGCGCGGTACAGCGCACCGACCACTTCCGGCTCCAGCAATGCGTTCATCTTGGCGATGATCTGGCCCTTGCGCCCGGCCTTGGCAATCGCGGTTTCGTTCTCGATGGCACGCAGCATTTCACGGTGCAACGTGAACGGCGACTGCAGCAGGTGACGCAGTTTTGAAGCGCGGCCGAGGCCCGTCAGCTGCATGAAAACATCGGCGACGTCGCTGCCGATTTCCTCGTGGCAGGTGAACAGACCGAAATCGGTGTAGATGCGCGCGGTGCGCGGGTGGTAATTGCCGGTTGAAAGGTGCACATAACGGCGCAGCCCTTCGCCTTCACGGCGCACCACCATCAGCATCTTGGCATGGGTCTTGTGCCCGACAACGCCGTAAACCACATGGGCGCCGACTTCTTCCAGCCGCTGCGCCCAGTTGATATTGGCTTCTTCGTCAAAACGCGCCATCAGTTCAAGGACGACGGTCACTTCCTTGCCGCTGCGCGCCGCGCTGATCAGCACTTCCATCAGTTCGGATTCGGCGCCGGTGCGGTACACCGTCATCTTGATGGCCGCTACTGCGGGATCGCGCGCGGCCTGCTGCAACAGCGCAATCACCGGCTGGAAGGACTGGTAGGGATGGTGCAGCAGCACATCACCGCCGCGGATCACTTCAAAGATGTCGCACTGCGGATGCAGACGCTACGGCAGGCCGGGACGGAACTGCGGGAATTTCAGATCAGGGCGGTCGACCCAGTCGGGCACGCTGATCACCCGGGCGAGGTTCACCGGCCCGTCGACACGGTAGAAATCCTCTTCGTCCAGCATGAACTGACGCAGCAGGAACTGCGATATCGACTGCGAACAGCTGTCGGCCACTTCCAGACGCACCTCGTCGCGGATACTGGCGAGAACGCTGACCAGCCGGTCGACGTCTTCCGGATCGATGGTGAGGTCCGCGTTGCGCGTCAGGCGGAACTGGTAACAGCCCAGCACCTTCATGCCGCTGAACAGTTCACCGACATGTTCATGCAACACCGATGACAGGAACACGAAGTCGTATTCGACGCCGGCGACGCTTTCCGGCAGACGGATCACCCGCGGCAGCACACGCGGCGCCTGCACAATGGCGACGCCCGAGTTGCGGCCGAAAGCGTCCTTGCCTTCCAGCTCGACTGCAAAATTAAGACTCTTGTTGAGCACGCGTGGGAAGGGGTGTGCCGGATCGAGACCGATCGGCGTCAGCACCGGCATCACTTCGCGCTTGAAATAGCTGCGGATCCATTCGTTCTGCTGCGGCGTGAATTCGCTCCGGCGCAGGAAACGGATGCCTTCCCGTTCCATGCCGGGCAGGATTTCCTCATTGAGCAGTTGATACTGCCGCGCCACCAGCTCATGCGCTTCGCGCGCCACCTGGCGGTAAACCTGTTCGGCGCGCATCTGGTCGGGGCCGATCGGCGCGGTGCCCGCCTCGATTTCGGCATGCAGACCGGCAACGCGGACCTCGAAGAATTCATCCAGATTGCTGCTGACGATGCACAGGAAGCGCAGGCGCTCCAGCAGCGGGTGTTCGCGGTTTTCCGCCTGGGCCAGCACCCGGCGGTTGAACGACAGCAGACCGAGCTCGCGGTTGAGATAGAACTCGGGGGCGAATCCGGTTTTGCCCGGTTTGCGCCGGGGGTGCGAGGACGCGTTCACAGGAACGGTCCCTGGCAACGGTCAGGGCTTGGGCGGTACGTACCCCACCGCAGCATCGGCGCCTTCGCCGAA
>CBHTVL010000046.1:0-9011 GCA_966096475.1 uncultured Burkholderiales bacterium | reverse complement strand
AACGCCATCTTCGTCGACTGCCGCAGCGAGATGGAATATCTGTTCGTCGGCCATCCCGTCGGCGCGATCCATATCGCCTGGAACGACGGCCCGAACTGGGACATCAATCCGCATTTTGTCGCCCACGTCAAAAAGGCGACCAGCGTCGACCGGCCGGTGGTGGTGATCTGCCGCAGCGGCAACCGCTCGCTGGATGCCGGCCGTGCGCTCGAAGAAGCCGGCTTCACCCAGGTCTTCAACGTGCTCCACGGCTTTGAAGGCGAACTCGACGACAACCACCATCGCGGCTCCACCACCGGCTGGCGTTTTGACGGCCTGCCCTGGGAACAGTGCTGAGCGCGGTGTAAGCCTTCGGGAACTCCCGGCTTACCGGCTGCGTTGCGCGGCCAGCCAGTCACGGATGCAGGCCTGCACCGGTTCGTAGCTGTGTTGTTTCTCGAAGTAGTGGTGAATCTCGCCCTTGCGCAGCCCTGCCTGCATCGCGCGGTTCATGGTCTGTCCGCTGACAATGATGCGCAGCGTCGCCGGCTGCAAGGCCGCCGCCTGGGCCAGCAACTGCGCTCCGTTCATGCCGGGCATCGAAAAATCCGAAACGATGATGCCGACCGCGCGTGAGCGCAGTATCGCCATCGCCGCTTCCCCGTTGCCCGCCGTGAGAATTTCGTAACCGGCGGGACGCAGCGCGCGACTCGACAGCGTCAGCACGTCGTGGTCATCGTCCACCAGCAGCACCACCGTGCTCCATTCCGTCACCGCCGGCGCCGCAGGTTCTGCGGCCAACAACTGCACTTCCGGCGCTGCAACCGCATAGGCCGGTGCCGCTAGGCGGCTGCCCAGCGTGAAATAAAAAGTTGAGCCGACATCGGGTGCGGATTCAGCCCAGACTTCGCCGCCATGACGGCGCATGATCCGGCGCACTGTCGCCAGGCCGATGCCGGTGCCGGGAAATTCGCGTTCGGTATGCAGGCGCTGAAAGGTCCCGAATAACCGGTCGGCATGCGCCATGTCGAATCCGGCACCGTTGTCCCGGATGAAATACACCATGTCGCCGTCACGCAGCTCCGCGCCGAACTCGACACGGGCCTGCAACTGCCGGCCGGTGAATTTCCAGGCGTTCTGCAGCAGATTCATCAGCGCCGCCCGCAGCAATCCGGCATCGCCGCGCACGCGCAGCCCCGCTGCCGCTGCAAAAACCACCTCGCGACCTTCGTACTCCCGCCGCAGTTCATCGGCGATCGCCACCGCCATGCCGCTGAGATCGGCATCGACAATTTTCAGTGCGGTCCGCGTCACCCGGGACAGCCGCAACAGATCCTCGATCAGCGCGGCCATGCGCTGCGAGGCGCCGCGAATGCGCGCAACATAATCTCGCCCGGCATCATCCAGATCAGCGCCGAAGTCCTCGAGCAGTGCGGCCGCCATGCCGTCGATATGACGCAGCGGCGCGCGCAGATCGTGCGATACCGAGGACGCAAAAGCTTCCAGCTCTTCGTTGGCGATGGTCAGCTGGGCCGTGCGTTCCACCACCCGCGCCTCGAGTTCGGTGTTGAGTTTTTCCACTTCCATTGAACGCCGCTTGAAATCGGTGACGTCGCGACTGATCGCCACCAGGCCGGTGACATTGCCGGCACTGTCGCGCAGCGGCATTTTTGCCGTGACATACCAGCGCGGGTCTTCTGCGGAACCGATCATCACCTCGCGCAGCGGGCTGGGTTGGCCGCTCTCAAGCACAGCTCGGTCCTCGGCCTCAACTCTTGCCGCAATGTCCGGCGGCAGCAGATCGCTGTTGCGCAGCCCGAGCACATCAGCCCGGCCCGGCGCACGGGCCTGCAGCCAGGCAGCGTTAGCCAGCATGAAACGCAGGTCGCGGTCCTTGGCGCGGATACGGTCCGGCAAATTGTCGATCACCGTGCGTAGCAGATTGCGTTCGGCCGCCAGCGCTTCGCGCGCGAGCCGGCGCTCGGTCACGTCGCGGGCGATGCCCAGCAGCGCCGAGATTTTTCCCGAAGCATCGTGCAGCGGTGCAGCGTGGATTTCCAGCCAGCAGCGTTTGCCATGAATGCCGAAGGCCTCGAACTCCAGCACACCGGTCTGCCCTTCCAGCACGCTGTGCTGGAGGCGGACAAAGGCGCGGCGGTACTGGGGCGCCACCTGATTGAGAAAAGGCCAGCGCCGCATCTCCGCCAGACTGGAAGCTTCCAGCATGCGCAGTCCGGCGGGGTTCATGTCCAGCAGACCGCCCTCCGGCGCGACAATGGCCACGCACTCCGGTTCGGCGGCGATGATCGCGCGCAACCGCCCTTCGCTTTCGCGCAGGCGCTCTTCGGTCAGCTTGCGTGCGTTGATGTCCTGATAGGTCGCAATGATGTGGTCGGGGCTGCCGTCCAGATCAGGTACCACGGTCACGGTCAGATCAACCCACAACCATCGGCCGTCCTTGCGGCGGATGCGTTTTTCCCGCGAATAACTGCCGATCTGGCCCTCGACCAGCGCCGTATTGTTGATGTCGGCATCGCCGTTTTCTTCCGGCAGGGTGATGTCGGCGGTGCTCATCGCACTCAGCTCTTCCCGGCTGTAGCCGGTCATCGTGCAGAAACGGTCGTTGACCGTCAGCCAGGGCGAATGCCGGTCATGCGCGTCACGCAGGGTAATCCCCAGCCCGGCCTGTTCGAAGATGGCGCGGAAGCGGCCTTCGCTCTCCTGCAGCGCGGCTTCACGGCGTTTGAGTTCGGTGATATCGACAAAGGAGACGACGATCTGTCCGTCAGCGGTGCGGCCTTCGCGGATCAGGTGATAGCCGCCGTCGGGCCGGCGGCGTTCAATCACGCGACCGTCGGGATTGCGGTGACGCGCCACGCGGTCTGCGACAAAAGCATTGACGTCATTGATTTCGCCCATGGCCTTGAGCGTGCGCCCGCGATCCATGGCCAGCGATTCAAACAACATGCCGGGCCGGAGATTGGCGGTGGCGGTTTCCTGCATCCGGCGATACGGCTCATTGAAAAATATCAGCCGGTCGTCGCGGTCATACAGCGCCAGCCCTTCGCCGATATGTTCGGCAATGGTGCGCAGCCGTGCTTCGCTTTGCCGCAATTCCTCGGCATAGGACCGCTGTCGCGCATAAAGCAGCAGCAGTCCGGCAATCGCCACCAGACCCAGCACCACCATGACCGCGAGACCCGCCAATCCAGTATCCATCGTACCGCCAATCCTCAGGCTGCAGAATACGCCAGGGCAGCGACGCCGCCGCTCATCACCGGTTTACCTTCAGATAGCTGATCCATGCCAGCCATCCCATGAACATCAGCACGCCCATGCCCAGCGCCAGTGTCTGCGCCTGACCGGAAACCAGCGGCGACACCAGCCCCGCAGTCAGCGCGGCAAACAGGCTGTGCGCGAAGCCCTGCAGCGACGACGTCATCCCGCGCAGTTTGGGAAACAGCTCCAGCGCAAGCAGCGTCGCGCTGGGCATCGCCAGCGCCATGCCGATGGTGTAAATCATCACTGGAAGCACCGTCCACGGCAATGCCGGCGGCAGCATCGTGCAATAGCTGATGTTGAAGACCGCCGCGGCGCACATGATCATGTAGCCGATGCTCACGGAGCGGCGGGGCGTGATGCGGCTGGCCAGCCGGCCCGAAAAAAACGCGCCGATCATCACGCCGCCGATGCCCGGAACAAACAGCCAGGCAAAATCCTTTTCCGTCATGCCGAGCAGGCCGTAAATGACCGCCGGTGCCGACACGATGTACAGGAAAAATCCGGAAAAATTGAAAGCAATCATCACGCACAGCAGCACCAGCCGGCGATCACTGCCAAGGCGCAGATAGTTGCGCAGCAACGGAGCGGCATGAAAAGACTGACGGTCCGCGACTGGATGCGTTTCAGGCAGCCAGCGTACCGTTCCTGCAATCAATAATGCGGCGTAGAGCGTGAGAAACCAGAAAATGGCGCGCCAGCCGATGGCGCCCTGCAGCCAGCCGCCGATCACCGGCGCAATCGCCGGCGCAATGCTGAAAATCATCGTCACCAGCGACATCAGGCGCTGGGCGGCATGGCCCTCAAGGCTGTCGCGGATGATGGCGCGGCCGACGATGATGCCGGCGCCGGCGGAAAGGCCCTGCAGCGCGCGCCACAGCAGCAGTTGCGGCAGACTCGCCGACAACGCGCAGCCGATGGACGCAAAAGCGTAGACCGTCAGGCTGACCAGAATCACCGGGCGCCGGCCGAAGGAATCGGACAGCGTGCCGTGAAACAGCGTCATGAACGCCAGGGTAAACAGGTAAAGGCTCAGCGTCTGCTGCAACTGCGCCGGTGTCGCGGAAAACTCGGCCCCGATATGCGGGAATGACGGCAGATAGGTGTCTATCGTAAACGGGCCGATCATCGCCAGTGCGGCCAGTATCGTGGCCAGCGCCGGCAACGCGATCGGCACGGGTGTGGTCATGCGGCTTCGAGTCGGTGATGAAAAACGTCCCCGGCGTTTTAAGACATGAACCGCGCCGATCAGGGACAAACACCGCGCACGGATCCGTCCATGATATCGGGATTCAGCCGGCAACGCCCGTTGCCGCGGCTGCAGGAGCGGTCGTTTCAGGCGCTGCAGCCTTCGGCAACTCGACTTCAATCCAGAATTTAGAACCTTCGTTGCGCCGCCCGGAGGCGCCGATCCGTCCCTGCATCAGGTCAATCAGCCGTTTGCAGATGGCCAATCCCAGGCCGGTGCCGCCGCCGACGGAACCAATGACCGCCGCCATGCGTCGCCAGTCCGCCATATAAACATCTTCAGGTACTGACAGGGTCACCACCATCGGATAGTTCTCGACCGAACGGATTACAATCAGGCGCTTCAGTTCATAACCGGGATCCGCGGGTCCGGTCCCGTGGTCTGGATCACGCCGCCGGGGTAGGGCCGGAACATGCGGAACACATCGGTGTTCTCGAATGATTTTCCGATCAGTGCATCCGCATGCGGCCAGCGTGCGAGCATGACCAGATCGCTGCGGAACAGCGCGAGCGAAGCCCCTTCGCCGACGGCCAGGCGTTCGAAAAACTTGGTGTAGAACTCGCTGGAAATACCGACCAGCACCATGCCGATGAAGGTACCGTCCGGTGCGTTGAGGCGGCGGCTGATGTAAAACGTCCACTTCTTGTTGCCGCGGCAAGCGGATTGATGCTGCTGCATACCGACGCCGCACTGGCACAAAGCGCGCTGGGCATTACCTCCACGCCGGTCAAAGGCGGCGGTCAGGAATTTTCGGTTCCGATACAGACGCTTGTTGCGTTGACCGCGCTGACGCTCCTGCCGGCAGCACTGTTGCTGATGACCGGCTCCACCCGCATCATCATGCGTACTGTGGCTGCTGCGTCAGGCGCTGGGCACGCAATCGTCACCGCCGACCAAGTGCTGATCGGACTTTCACTTTTCCTGACGCTGAACGTCATGGAGCCGGTGCTGGACACGGTGTACAATGATGCCTATGTGCCTTTTGCCGAACAAAAAATAACGTTTAACGAGGCGCTTGACCGCGCTTCGCTGCCCTTGAAGACGTTCATGCTCAAACAGACAGACGCGCGAGAACGATATCGTGCTTTTTTCCAAGCTTGGCAAACACGCACCGGTCAGCGACGCGCAGGAACTGCCGCTGCGGATCATCGTGCCCGCTTTCGTGACCAGCGAACTGAAGATCGCATTCCAGATCGGCTTCATGATTTTCATTCCCTTCCTGATCATCACCCTGATCGTCGCCAGCATGCTGATGTCGATTGTGCCGACGGTGCTGGTCGCGCTGCCGTTCAAGCTGATGCTCTTCGTGCTGGCCGACGGCTGGTACCTGCTGCTCGGATCCTTGGTGGCCAGTTTCGGTACCTGAACCCATGACTGCGGAGCCCATGACTTCCCCGACCGCTCGCCCCGGAAAATCCGGCAGGGACAACGGCGTTGCCGTCCGCGGCGCACAGAAAATTAATCCAGCCTACACCGTCGTTGTTGCCGCTGCGGTGCTGATTCTCAGCCTTTGGGCAAGTCTGCAGCTCTATATCGACTTCGAAAAAAGGAACGCCTTCGAGACGGCGACGCGTCTCGTCACGAACTTCACCCGCACCTTTGAAGAACACACCGTGCGTACCGTCCGCGTTCTCGACCAGACCACGGTATTCGTCAAGCGCGAATATGAGCTGATGGGCGACCGCCTCAACCTCGAAGCCTATGGCCGCGACGGCGTGTTTCTCGACCAGTTCTACAACCTGATCGCCGTCGTCGACGAAAAAGGCTGGGTCAAAAAGGTCAACCGGCCGCTGCCCCCATCGAACGTATCGGACCGGGAACATTTCCAGGTACACGTCACCGAGGACAGCGGCAAGCTGTTCATTTCAAAGCCTGTTCTCGGCCGCTCCAGCGGCAAGTGGTCGGTGCAGTTCACGCGTCGCATCAATAAAAACGGCGGAGATTTCGACGGCATCGTTGTCACCAGCCTCGACCCCTACTATTTCACCGAGTTTTACCGCGCCGTCGACATCGGCCCCGGCTCGGTGGCGTCGCTGGTCGGACTCGACGGCATCGTGCGCGCGCGCCGCACCGAAAGTTCGAGTGAAATCGGCCAGGACATCAGCAACTCGACACTGTTCAGGGAACTCGCCAAGAACGACACCGGTGATTACATTTCCGAAAGCCAGGTTGACGGTATTCGCCGTCTTTACGCCTACCGCAAACTCAAGGACTATCCGCTGATTGTCGTCGTTGGCATCGACGAACGCACAGTCCTGGCGGAGTTCAACGAGCATCTCGCCATTCTCAACATACTCGGCGGATTCATCACGCTGCTGATCATCATTGCCGCCACATCCTTGGCCTTCCTGCTGCGCAACCAGCAGCGCGTGCAGGATTCCCTGCGCCGCAGCGAACAGGAGGCGGTGTCGGCCAACCAGATGAAATCGGAATTCCTGGCTCGCATGTCGCACGAACTGCGCACGCCGTTGAACGGCATCCTCGGTTTTTCCGAATACCTCAAGGACAGCGCTAAGGACAGCGAGCACCGCGAAGTGGCGGAGACGATACATGATGCCGGCCTGCATCTGCTGTCCCTGGTCAATGTCACACTGGATCTGGCAAAAATCGAAGCTGGCAAAATGGAAATCCAGCGTCGTCCGGAAAACCTGCAGTCGATCGTCCGCCGAGTGGCAACCCTGCACCAGTTGGCCGCCAGCAAGAAGTCCATCGGCATCGGCCTTGATTTCGACAGCACGCTGCCGGTGATGATCGAATGCGACGCCACCAAGCTGGTGCAAGTCCTGAACAACCTGGTTCATAATGCGATCAAGTTCACCGAGCGCGGCTCCATCACCATCCGCGTCGCCAGGGATGCCGGTGCGCTGCGTTTCAGCGTCACCGACACCGGGCCCGGCATCTTGCCGGATTCGCAGGCGCTGCTCTTCGACCGTTTCCGTCAGCTTGATTCGTTCTCGACGCGCGCCCATGAAGGCAGCGGCCTCGGACTTGCGCTGGCCAAGGAACTGGTTGAACTGATGGGCGGCCGCATCTGGGTTGAATCCACGCCCGGGGTCGGCAGCACTTTCTGCTTCACTTTGCCGGAGAACAAATCTTGACCAGTCGCTGTGTCCTGATTGTTGATGATCATCCGGTCAACCGCCAGTTGCCGGGAATGCTGCTGCGCGGAACCGACTGGCAATGCGACACCGCCTCCAGCGGCGAAGAAGCACTGGCCAAACTGAACGCCAAAACCTATGACGTCGTGCTGCTCGACATCAGCATGCCCGATCTTTCCGGCGACGAAGTCTGCCGCCGCATCAGGGCCGACGCCCGTTTCAAATCGCTTCGCGTGGTCGCGTATACCGCACACGCGATGGAAGAAGCCCGCACCAGCATTCTGGCGGCAGGATTCGACGCACTCCTGACCAAGCCGATCAGCAAGCAGACGCTGTTTGAAGCCCTCGACAGCAAGCCCCGAACCGGAGAAACCCAATGAACGCGCAGGAAGTCATCACCTACGGCTAGCAGGCCCTTTACGTCACCACCCTGGTCGGTGCCCCGCTGCTGCTCACTGCACTGGTTGTCGGACTCGTCGTCAGCTTGCTGCAGGCCGCCACCCAGATTAACGAGATGACACTCAGCTTCATTCCGAAACTGATCGCCGTATTCATCGCACTGGTCGCCGCCGGCCCGTGGATGCTCACCATGCTGGTCGATCACCTGCAGCGCGTGCTCACCAGCGTAGCCTTCGTCATCGCCTGAAGCCCCGGTCGTGATTACTTTTTCACTGGCCAGCATCGAAATGTGGGTTGGCGCGATTTTCTGGCCCTTCGTGCGTATTCTGGCGATGATTTCCGCAGCGCCGGTATTGAGCCATCGCTCGATCCCGGCCCGCGCCAAAATCGGTCTTGCGCTGCTGATCGCTTTCGCTGCCAGCGGCATGACGGGCCTGCAGCCGGCGGCGGTATTCACCGCACACGCACCGCTGCTGCTGATCCAGCAGATGCTGATCGGCTTCACCATGGGTTTTGCCGTCCGCCTCGTTTTTGCCGCAGCCGAACTGGCCGGCGACATGATCGGCCTGCAGATGGGCCTGTCCTTCGCCACCTTCATTGATCCGACCAATGCCGGCCAGACGCCGGTGATCGGCACCTTCCTCGGCCTGTGCGCGTCGTTGCTGTTCCTCGCACTGGACGGCCATCTCGCGCTGATCGCGGGCGTCACCGCGAGTTTTCAGTCGGCCCCCGTGGATTCCGCGTTTCTGACTACTCTGGACTGGGCGCGGCTGGCCTCGCTTGGTTCGCTGATTTTCGTCAACGGCCTGCAGATTGCCATGCCTGTTCTGGCCTCGATGCTGGCGATCAATCTGACGATGGGCGTGATGAGCCGTGCGGCGCCGCAGCTCAACCTGTTCAGCATCGGCTTCCCGCTGACCGTGGTCAGCGGCCTGCTGTTGCTTGCGGTGTTCCTGCCGCACCTGCTGTCACCGCTGACCGCAGCCCTGCCATCCAGTCTTCCGGCA
>CBHTVL010000045.1:0-9117 GCA_966096475.1 uncultured Burkholderiales bacterium | reverse complement strand
CCGGCGACGGATTGTCGGCGAACAGCCATTCCTTGTTTTCCCAGCGCTTGATCGAACGTTCGGTACGCACGATGGCCGGCGCGATGGCGTTGGCGCGGATGCCGTAATCGACATACTGCGCGGCCAGTGTCTGCGTGAAAGACATGATGCCGCCCTTGGCTGCGGCGTAGGCCGGTTTCTCCGAGCCCTTGGTACCGAGATGCGAACCGAAGTTGATGATCGAACCGCCGCCGGCCTTGATCATGTGCGGGATCGCGTGGCGGCAGCATAAAAAGGGATGCAGCAGATTGAGTGCGATGGTCTTGTGCCAGGTGTCGAGATCCATCTGGTGCACCGGCTTGTCTTCCTGCAACGAGCCGCCGGCGCAGTTCATGATCACGTCAAGCCGGCCGAAGGCGGCAATCGTGGCATCGACGGCGCGCTTGACCGCGGCATCCTGGGTGACATCGGTCTCGATGAAAATCGCCTCGCCGCCTTCGGCGCGGATTTCCTTCTCCGCTGCCTCACCGGACTTGCGATCCAGTTCAAACAGCGCGACTTTGGCGCCTTCACGCGCGAAGGCTTTGGCGGTGGCTTTGGCAATGCCGGCTCCCGCGCCGGTCAGGAAAGCCACTTTGCCTTTCATTCGATCCATTAGGGTATTCCGTGACGTTGGCGGGTTCAGCGCTTTGCGGCCTGCTGCATGAACTTCAGGGTTTCGGTTGCACAGGCTTCGGCGTCACTCGCGGCGACGTGATAGGACTTGCCCGGCAAGACCAGCAGTTTTGAATTGTGAATTTTTTCCTGCCACTCGCGTGTGCGATCGACGGTGCCGAGCCCGCTTTCTTCGGTAGTGATCACCAGCGTCGGGCAGGTGATCTTTGGCAGGTCGGCGCGGATGTCGGCGTAATTGACGCCGCGGTTGAAGCCGACCAGCGATGACACCGGTGCGCGGCCCATGAATTTCGTCCACCACTCCACGCCCTCATCGGGAAAATGTTCACCGAGCCGGCCGTCCATCGTGCGCCGCGCCCAGTGTTCCGCGCCCTTGGTTTCGAATTCCTCGATCAGTGCGGGAATGTGTTCGGCGCCGGGACGCAGCGCCTGCGGTGTGCCAACCACGGTCAGCGACAACATGCGGTCCGGGCGGCGTCCGGCAAATGCACGTGCGATGGTGCCGCCGATTTTTGCGGCAACGAGATGGAAACGTTCGATGCCGAGACTGTCCATCAGCCGGCAGTAGTCATCGACGAGTTTGTCGAGCGTCCATTCGTATTCGCGCGGCATCGGCGTTGACTGGCCGTAACCGCGCATGTCCGGACGCACCACCTGGAAATGCCGCGCCAGAACCGGCGTCCATGCATACCAAGACAGGCTGCTCTCGGCATTGCCGTGGAGCATCAACACGGTTTCCGGTTTCTTCCAGGGGTCGGTGAAATCATCGACCCGGTAGAACATTTCACAATCGGGCAGTTTCAGGGTTGGCATGGTGGGCTCGGCTTCACATCAGGTCCGGCTGGCGAGTAATTGCATCAGGCGGTCCGGATTGGCAGCGCGGTCGAAATTGCAGACTTCATCCTGCAGCGCATCGACCTGGGCCGGCGCAAACCGGCGCAGCATTTCGGCACGGAAGCGCGCTATATGGTCTTCCATCGTGAACGGCCGCGACGCACTGCCCTTCGGCGCTTCGATGAATTTCTCGACGGTCTTGCCGGACTGCAGGGTCAGCGTCACTTTTGCGCCCACCGACTGCTCGGTGCTGACGCGTTCGGCATCAGGGTCCAGCTCGCAGGCGATGCGTTTGGAAATATCCATCACCGCGGCGTCGGCCAGTGCGGCATCAAAGTCATCGATGTTGATAGTGAAGCCCGGCGGCAGGTCCTTGCCGCGGGCAAGCACCATCGCCATGCAGAAGGGCAGGCTCATCTGTGCGGCCTGGACATCCTTGGGTTCATTGACGGTGAGGCGGCCCTGGATGATTTTCGGGATGCCGACACGGATCGCCTTAATGTCGGCGATGGTCAGCTGATGTTCATGGCAAAGATCAGCCGTGGTTTCGATGGCGGCGAGCACGCGTGCGCTGGTGGCATGCGGCTTGATCGCGGTTTCGAGCAGGCGCCAGGTTTCGCCGATGCCGGCGAGACCTTTACCGAAGTCATGACCGTCGGCGTAGGCGCGCGCGAAGCCGTCCTTGCCTTCGAGAATGTCCGCCGGACCGGAGAAACCCGCCGCCGCAAGCAGCGCGGCATGCACACCCTCGCCCGCCGCATGCGCGGCATGGATGCGTTTGACGGTGGAACCCGAGTGATAGAACTGCGTCAGGCCGCCGCTGAATGAAGCGACAAGGCCGATGGTTTCCGCGATACGTTCCGCACGATCCTTGCCGTTGAACAGCAGGCTCGCTGCAGCAGTGCCGGCGCCGAATCCGCCGCAGGTCGCCGTGCTCTGGAAACCGCGACGGAAATGTGAAGGCTGGATCGCGAGGCCGATGCGGATCATATTTTCGTAACCGGCGGCAATCGCCGCCAGAATGCGCTCGCCGGACAGACCGCGCGCCTCGCCCACCGCCAGTGCCGCGGAAATGACAATACAACCCGGATGCAGCATCGAACCGACATGCACGTCATCGGCATCGATGCTTCCTGAGTAGGTGGTGTTGATGAAGGTCGCGCGCTCGGGATCGCTGCGGTCCGATGAAAACATCACCGTCGACTGGCCGTTGCCGCCGAGTTCGCGACCAAGATTGGTGGCCCATGCGCTCCAGGGCATGCGCTGCCCCAGTGAAGCCACGCGCAGGTAATCGAGCAGGAACATCGTCAGATGCTCCTTCACCGTCGCGGGCAGCAGTGCATAACGCACGCCGGCGGTGAAATGCGCAAATTCACGGGTGGCTGCAATCGGAGAGGCTTGATCAGTCATGTTCGCGGACCTTTTGTCGGATCGTCGGGGCTTGAGTCAGCCTTGACTCAGTTAGCTTTGATATTGGCAGTGGTGATGACCTTGCCCCACTTTTCATAATCGGCCTTGTGATACGCGGCCAGCGCCGCCGGCGTGCCGCCCGAAGGTTCGGCTCCATCCAGCGCCAGGGCTTTTTTGATGTCGTCGGTCACCAGCACCTTGTTGGTCGCGGCGTTCATGCGGTCCACCATCGACGCAGGCAGACCGGCCGGGCCATACAGGCCCCACCACTGGCTGGATTCAAAACCTTTGAGCGCGGCTTCGGCCACCGTCGGCAGTTCCGGCGCGACGGCGAGGCGTTTGCTGCTGGTCACCGCCAGTGCCTTCAAGCGGCCGGCGCGCACCTGCGCGGACACGCTGGGATAGGCCGCGAACAGCACCGAGACGTTGCCGGCGACGGTGTCGATGGTTGCCGGGGCCGCGCCCTTGTACGGCACATGCAGCATTTTTACGCCGGCGCGCTGTGAAAACAGTTCACCGGTGAGGTGGCTCAGCGTGCCGGGGCCGTTGGAAGCATAGGCCAGCGCATCGGGCTTGGCCTTGGCGATGGTGATCAGCTCTTTGACGGTTTTCGCCGGCACCGAGGGATGCACAGTCAGCACATTCGGCGCATCGCCGATCTTGACGATGGGCGTGAAACTTTTGAGCACGTCATAAGGCGCCTTGGCGCCGAGATGGGGATTGATCGACAGTACGCTCGACGAGGCAAACAGCAGGTTGTAGCCGTCGGCCGGCGCACGCGCTGCGATTTCGCCACCGATGATGCCGCCGGCACCGCCGCGGTTGTCGACGATGATCTGCTGGCCGATCACTGCGGACAGCCGCGTGGTGACATGGCGCGCGACGATGTCGGCCGCGCCGCCGGGCGGAAACGGAACAATCACGCGCACGGCTTTATCGGGATAACCCTGGGCCGCGGCAGCGAAGGACAGCGTCGCGCCCAGCAGGACCATCAGGGTACGGGGTGAAAACATGGGGAAAACCTTTCTCGGGATGCGGTGCAAAAGAGGGCGGGCCGCATGAGGCGGCCCGCGGGTAAAAATTATAGTCCTGTCATGCGCCCTGCAATGCCCACAGTGCATATCGTGGGCAACATCGCAGGGGCGATGCCGGTCAGGGCATGATCAGTGCCGCACGACCGGTCACTGCACCGATTTCCAGACGCTGGTGCAGGGCTTCGGCTTCCGCCATCGGCACTTTTTCGGTGACCAGCGGCCACAGATCGCCGCGCGCGACCAGCTCCAGGGATTCGATGACTTCCTGGCGTGTGGCGTAACGGCTGCCCATGACTTCGATTTCCTTGCGCATGATCGCCGGACCGTCGGCATCGAAACGCGCGCTGTTGCCGGCGAGCAGCACCAGGCGTCCGCCGAAGTTGAGCCCGCCGATCGCGGATTCGATGCTCTGCTTGGTGCAGACATAGTCGAATACGACATCCACGCCTTTGCCGCCGGTCATTTCAATCAGCTGTTCACTGACCTTGCCGTCGCTGGCATCGATGGTCGCATCAGCGCCGCATTTGACGCAGGACTCGAATTTCGAAGCCTTGGTATCGACCGCAATCACTTTGCGCGCATGCGCCCAGCGCGACACCATCAGCATATGCACGCCGAGGCCACCGCCCGCACCGATGACTGCGACGGTATCAGTGGGCATCACCCGCGCCTTGCGCGTGACCTTGAGCGGCGTCGCAATGGCGTCGCAGATCACACCGATTTCGGCCGCGTGTTTTTTGTGATTCATGGTTTCGGGCAGCGGAATGAAGTTTTCCGCGGGCAGCTTGATGTATTCGGCATAACCGCCGTCGCATTCGCGACCGACGTAACCGCCGAAGTTTTCGCACAGCGTTTCGCGGTTGATGCGGCACCAGTAGCAATGGCCGCAGGTCAGGTAGAAATAGGCAGTGACCGCGTCACCGGCCTTGAGCCGCTTGACGCCCTCGCCGGTGGCGACGATTTCGGCGGTGATTTCGTGACCGAGGATGCGCGGGTATTGCACCGGCACGCGTCCCGCGCGCACGTGATGGATAGTCAGTCCCGCACCGCAGGACAACACGCGGGCAACGGCTTCGCCCGGCCCCGGCACCGGGTCCGGCACGGTTTCCAGCACCAGCGGCTGGTTTTTTCCCTTCAACAGCATGGCTTTCATGGCATTTCCTCCCGGTGCGCATCTTAACCTGCCCGCTCCGCCGGCCAAGAGGCGGCGACCCGCCCGAACCTTGATGTAAAACAAAACCCGGACCCGGTGCCTCATTACCATGAGCAGCACCGGAACCGCCGCGCAAACCATCGCGGGCCGCTTCCGCAGCTTGTGGAGGATGGAACATGAAAGTCGTGGTCGCCCTGGGCGGCACCGCACTGGCGCGCCGCGGCGAAGCGCTGGACGCCGAGGTGCAGCGCCGCAATATTGCGCATGCCATCGGCGCCGTCGCCGGCATCGCGCGTACCCACAGCGTCATCATCACCCACGGCAATTCAGCGCAGGTCGGCCTGCTGGCGATGCAATCGGAATCATATGCCGGACCCAAGCCCTATCCGCTGGACATGCTAGGTGCGGAAAGCGAAGGCATGATCGGTTATCTGGTCGAGCAGGAGTTGCGTAACCTGCTGCCCGGCAAACATGTGGTCACGGTGCTGACCCAGGTCGAGGTCAACCGCAACGACGCCGCCTTCCGTCATCCCTCGAAGATTTTCGGGCCGGCACTCGACCAGTTGGAAGCCGAACGCCTGTCGCGGGATCACGGTTGGAGCGTCGTGCAGGACGGCATGAAGTGGCGTCGCACGGTGGCCTCACCGGAACCGCTGCGCATTCTCGAGCTGCCGGCGATCAAACTGCTGTCCGATGCCGGCGTGATCGTGGTCTGCGCGGGCGGCGGCGGCATTCCGGTAGCGGCATCGCCCAAAGGCGGCATGCACGGCGTCGAAGCGCTCATTGATAAAGACCTGTCGGCGGCGCTGCTGGCACACCAGCTGAAAGCGGATGCACTGCTGATGCTGACCGATGTCGAGGCAGTGTATGAAAACTGGGGCATGAAAGGCGCGATGCCGATCGGCGAAACCACGCCTGCGGAACTCCGACGCCTCAGCTTCAATGCCGGTTCGATGCGGCCGAAAGTCGAAGCGGTGTGCCGCTTTGTCGAATCCGGCGGCAGCTTCGCGGCGATCGGCATGCTCGAAGATGCCGGCCAGATTCTCCTCGGCCAGCGCGGCACCATCGTCCGTCGCGGCGAAAGCGGACTGGATTTCACCAATAAAATCAGTGTCGACGGCGATATCGAGTTCACGCCGTCGAGCAGCACACCGAAACCCTGACCGGCGCCGGCATCACCGCAACGCTGTCATGGACATGACCCGGAGTCCGCGGCGCTTCCGCGCCGAAAGCCGGTAGAATCAAAACTCGTTTTTCAGGCCCCGCGCGATTGCTGCTGCGCCTGTTTTCCCCCAACACCTCCCGTCGCATCACACGCGATCATCGATTGCACGCATGGATATTCCCGAACACGACCGCGACCATATTGCCATTCGCGGTGCGCGCCAGAACAACCTGAAAAACCTGTCGCTGGATGTGCCGCTGAACGAACTGGTGGTGGTCACCGGCGTTTCCGGCAGCGGCAAATCGTCGCTGGTATTCGATACGCTGTATGCCGAAGGCCAGCGCCGTTACGTCGAAACCTTCTCGCCCTACGCGCGGCAGTTTCTCGACCGCCAGGACCGGCCGCAGGTCGATGCCATCGAAGGCATCCCCCCGGCCATCGCCATCGACCAGGTTAATCCGGTGCGCACTTCGCGTTCGACCGTGGGCACGATGACGGAGCTGAACGATCATCTGAAGCTGCTGTTCGCGCGCGCGGCGCATCTGCACTGCAAAGGCTGCGGCGCAAAGGTAACGCAGGACACACCGCAATCGATTTTCGATGCGCTGCTGGCTCGCGCCAAAGCGGAAGGTGATCCGCGGCTGGCGATCGCCTTCCCGGTACCGGTGCCCGCCAATTTCAAGGCCGATGAAGTCAAAGCGCTGCTCGGTGCCCAGGGCTACACGCGCTTCCTCAACGAAGACAAAAGCGGTTTTGAAGTGGTACAGGACCGGCTGCGCATGGGCAATGCCGAACGCGGCCGTGTGGTCGAGGCACTGGAAGCGGCGATCAAAGTCGGCCAGGGCCGCATCAATGTGCATGTGCTCGCGGCCGATGATGCCAATGCCAGCAGCGGCACAATCTGGAAATATTCCGCCGACCTGCATTGCGCCGAATGCGACATCCATTACGCCGAACCGAACCCGAGCCTGTTCTCCTTCAATTCGCCGATGGGCGCCTGCGACACCTGCCGCGGTTTCGGCCGGGTGATCGGACTCGATTTCGGACTGGTGGTGCCGGACGAATCCAAATCGCTGCGCGACGGCGCGGTCAAACCCTGGCAGACGCCGTCGAACAAAGAATGTCAGGACGATCTGATGAAGTACGCGCGGCTGCGCGGCATCCCGGTCGACAAACCCTGGCGCGAACTGTCAGCCAAGGAAAAACGCTGGGTGCTTGACGGTGAACCGGAATGGGAAAGCTGGCGCAAATCCTGGCCGGGTACCTGGTACGGCGTCGCGCGTTTTTTCAAATGGCTGGAAACCAAGTCGTACAAGATGCATGTGCGCGTGCTGCTGTCCAAGTACCGCGCCTATACCGAATGCACGACCTGCGGCGGCGCACGCCTGAAAACCGATGCGCTGCTGTGGCGGATCGGCTCCGCGGAAAATGCCGAAGCCGCACTGGGTCAGGGTGAACACCGGCGCGCCCGTTACAAGCCGCATGGCGTGCAGTTCAGCGATGAACAGCTGCAGAAACTGCCCGGCCTGACCGTGCATGACGTAATGCTGCTGCCACTGGAGCGCACCAAAACGCTTTTTGATGCACTGACGCTGCCGGCGCCGCTGGATGAAGCCACCGACATGCTGCTCGGCGAAATCCGAACGCGGCTGGCCTACCTGAACCAGGTCGGCCTCGGCTATCTGACGCTCGACCGTCAGTCACGCACCCTTTCCGGCGGTGAGGTGCAGCGGATCAATCTGACCACGGCGCTGGGCACCTCGCTGGTGAATACGCTGTTCGTGCTCGATGAACCGTCAATCGGCCTGCATCCGCGCGACATGGGACGTGTCATCGGCGTCATGCACAAGCTGCGCGATGCCGGCAATTCGCTGGTGGTGGTCGAACATGATCCGCAGGTGATGCTCGCCGCGGACCGTCTGCTCGACATCGGGCCGGGGCCGGGTTCGAAAGGCGGTGAAATCGTCGCCTTTGATACGCCGGGGCGGTTGATGGACAGCAAAACCTCGGTCACCGGGCGATATCTCGCCGGTGAACTGCACGCGTCGCAACCGCGCATCGTCAAAGCGCCGGCGCCGAAATCGCCGCATATCCGCATCCGCGGCGCGAGCGAACACAATCTCAAAAACGTCGATGCCGATTTCCCGCTGGACCGGCTGGTCTGCATCACCGGCGTTTCGGGCTCGGGCAAATCGACGCTGGTGCAGGACGTGTTGTATGCCGCCCTGCGCAAGGCGCTGGGCCAACCGACTGAAGCGCCGGGCAAACACGACAGTATTTACGGTGTTGATCAGATCAGCGATGTGGTGATGGTCGACCAGTCGTCGATCGGCCGCACCACGCGTTCGAATCCGGCGAGTTATGTCGGCGCCTTCGACACCATCCGCAGTCGTTATGCATCGGCACCGCTGGCCCAGTCGCGTGGTTATACCGCGGGCACTTTCAGTTTCAATTCCGGCACCGGCCGCTGCCCGACCTGCAGCGGCAACGGTTTTGAGCATGTGGAGATGCAGTTCCTCTCCGACGTTTATCTGCGCTGCCCGGACTGCGACGGCCGGCGTTACCGTGCCGAGGTGCTGGAAATCACCATTGCCGGTAAATCGATTGCCGATGTGCTGGAACTGACCATCGCCGATGCACTGGCGTTTTTTAATCACGCCCCCGATATCGCACGCGCGCTGCAGCCGCTGGTCGATGTCGGTCTCGATTATCTGAAACTGGGCCAGCCGGTGCCGACGCTGTCCGGCGGCGAAGCGCAGCGGTTGAAACTTGCGGGCTTCCTCGCCGAAGCCGCGAACAGCGGCCGTAACGCGCTGGGCGGCAAGGGCAAGCTCTTCCTGTTCGACGAACCGACCACCGGCCTGCAT
>CBHTVL010000044.1:0-9134 GCA_966096475.1 uncultured Burkholderiales bacterium | reverse complement strand
GATCAGTGGCTTGTTGCAGCGCTGCTGGGCCTGAGCCCGGGTATACCGCAGTATCAGTAACGACCGGGCGGACGCCGCCGCCACTGGCGGATCAGCAGCCAGCCGCCGAGCATGCCGCCGAGATGCGCGAAATGCGCCACACCCGACTGGGTGCCGGTGACGCCGAGGTAAATTTCCAGCAGACCGTACAGCGTGACAAACAGCCAGGCCGGCATCGGAATCGGCGGGAACAGCAGCATCACTTTGTGCTGCGGGAAAAGCAGGCCGTAGGCGAGAAGCAGGCCGAACACGCCGCCGGAGGCACCGACCGTCGGATAGGCTTCGCCGCCGACAAAGGACAGCACCGTCAGCTGGGTCAGCGCCGCGGCAAAAATGCAGCCCAGGTAATACACCAGAAAGCGCCGCGGGCCGAAAACCATCTCCAGCTGGCCGCCGAACATGTACAGCGCGAGCATGTTGAAGCCGATATGCATCAGCCCGCCGTGCAGGAAACCGTAGCTGATGACCTGCCAGGGCATGAAGCCGGCGCCGTAGGCTTCGGGCGTGTGGAAGGGCCACAGGCCGAACCAGACGATCAGGATGTCGCCGAGGAATTCCTGCAGCAGGAAAACCGCGACGTTGGCGATCAGCAGTGTTTTGGTGACGGGCGGCAGCATCGATCGAATACTACACTGCCGCCGTTACCGGTTTTACAGCGGGCAACGTGTTCAGGCGAGTACAGCCGGCAATTGCGGTGCGAGTTTGGCGCGTTCCGCTGTGGCCGCGCCATTGAGTGCGAAGCCCAGCAGTTTGCCGTCGGCGCTGTTGAACAGCGATTTGACGCCGTCGGCGGTGGCTTCAACCTGCCAACTGCCGGTGGCGCCGACAGCAGGCGGTGCAACAATGGTCGGGCAGGCGGGGGTTTTCACCATCACCGGCATCGCGGGGAAGGAGACCGCCGTGGTTTTGCCGGCGAGGGTCTGCGCCAGTGCGCGTGAGGCGTGCATGATCGGCATCACGTAAGGCATCACCAGGCCTTCGATTTCCGCGCAGTCGCCCAGCGTGTAAACATCGGGTGCGCTGGTGGCGAGGTTGCGGTCGGCGACGATGCCGCGGTTGACCTTGATGCCGGCCGCTGCGGCGAGCGCCGTGCGCGGCTTCAGGCCGACGGCGGAGAGCACGATATCGGTTTGCAACGACCGGCCGTTGGCCAGTGTCAGCGTATATCCGCCGTTGGCCGCATCCACCGACTGTACGCTGGTGCCGAGGTGCCACTGCACGCCCAGTGCAGAGAGTTTGTCCTTGAGCATCGCGCCGCCTTCGGGCGGCAGCAGGCGGCCCAGCGCCTGCCGGGCGATATCGATGATGTCGACGGCGTAACCGCCGGCGGCGAGGTCGTTGGCGAATTCGCAGCCGATCAGGCCGGCGCCGATGATGGCGACGCGCTTTTTGCCTTCGATGGCGCTACGGAAACGGGCGTAGTCGTCGAGATCGTTGACGGTCTGGATGTCGGCAGCGCCGCTGCCCGTGATCGGCAGGCGGATCTGGTCGGCGCCCAGCGCCAGCACCAGTTTTGAATAGTGCAGCGTTTCATCGCCGATCTTCAGCGTGTGCGCGGCGGTGTCGATGGCGTCGACGCGGGTATTGGCGCGTACGCTGCCCTTGAGCTGTTCGGCCATCTGCTCCGGGGTGCTCAGCGCAATCGCGGCCGGCGTTTTTTTCGAGGCGATGGCGTTCGACAGCATCGGCTTGGAATAGGACGAGCTGCTGTCGGAGGCAATGACGACCAGCGGCGTGGCGGTGTCGAGTTTGCGCAGTTCCTTGGCGGTGTTGTAGCCGGCAAGGCCGCTGCCGATGATGACGATCGGGTGCATGGGGGTTCTTTCTGGGAGTTCCGGAAAATCAGCGCAGCATGGTAACAAACAGCCTCATCCGCACAAAGTCGCCGTTGAGGCGGGTGCCTGAAAAACATTCATTGTCTTTGTGGCAGGGGACGGGAATGGTCTCATGACGGATTGCGGAAAACACGGCGCCCGCCGTTGCCGGCGGACGCCGCTGGCCGAGGATTACGCGGCCTTCAGTACCATTTCGAAGTCGGCTTTGGCAACGCCGCACTCCGGGCATTCCCAGTCTGCCGGAATGTCTTCCCAGCGCGTGCCGGCCTGGATGCCGTGTTCCGGATCGCCGGCGGCTTCGTCATACACGTAACCGCAGACAATGCATTCCCATTTGCGAAATTCAGTAGCCATGTTCATTTCTCCTTGAATTGAGGGTTGGGTGATCAGGCTGCGATTTTCGCGCGCACTGAACGGTAGTGGTTGGCGTGGCGTTCTTCAACCTTGGCCAGCGCAGCAAAGCGTTTGGCGGCCTTGGCCAGCGTCTGCTGGAAGCGTGCGGCGTGTTCCTTCGACTCTTCGATCTGTTCGTCCATTTCCTTGACCGCGGCCTGGTTGCCTTCCTGCTCGGCGAGGTGGCGGAACTGCGGATACATTTCGGTGTATTCGTAGGTCTCGCCGGCGATGGCCATGTCGAGCGCCTTGGCCGGGGTCAGTTCGGTTTTCGGGTAGAGCAGGTCAAGGTGGCCGAAGGCGTGCTGGATTTCCTGGGCTGCGGTTTCTTCGAACACTTTGGCGGTTTCAACATCGCCCTGTTCGCGGCAGATCTTGGCGAAGTACATGTACTTGATGTGGGCCATGGACTCGCCGGCAAAGGCGGCTTCGATGTTCTTGACGGTGACGGATTCGGGTTTCATGTGCATCTCCTTGTGGGTTAAAAATTTGTGCGTCTTGCAACGCATGGGACGCATTCTGGAGATGCCCCGACTATTAATCCAATTGATTGTTTATAATCAATTGATAGTAATTAACTATAATAAAGGGTGTGTCATAACCTTTTGTTTTAATTGGCTTTTTATTTTACTGCTGCAGTGCCGTTGAGGGTGCAGGCGGCAATGGCGTCGCGGATGACGTCCAGCGCCGGTGCCCGCGGGAAGCTGGAGCGCGAGGCCAGCACGACGCGCCGGTCTGGGACCGGGCGGGTAAACGTGATGTAGGTGAGCAGATCGTTGGCGGCGCGTTTGACCGGAATCGCTGATGCCGGCAGCACCGTCAGGCCCAGCCCGGAGGCCACCATCAGGCGGATGGTTTCCAGCGAGGACCCTTCCACCGTTTTCTGCAGCGAGCCGGGTGTGGCGCTGGAGCGGTTCAGCGACGGGCAGGCATTGAGGATCTGGTCGCGGAAGCAGTGGCCGGTGCCGAGCAGGAGCAGGCTTTCTCCGGCCAGTGCATCGGAAGAAATATTTTTCCGTTTGGCCCAGGGATGGGTTTTCGCCAGGGCGACGACAAAATCTTCGTCATACAGCGGCGTGACGGTGATGCCCGGTTCGTCGAAGGGCAGGGCGACGACCGCCGCATCGATATCGCCGCGCTTCAGCCGTTCCGACAGGACGGCGGTGTAGTTCTCTTCGAGGATCAGAGGCATCTTCGGTGCACGCCGTCTGAGAACCGGAATCAATTGCGGCAGCAGATAGGGGCCGATGGTAAAGATCACGCCGAGCTTGAGCGCGCCGTCGAGCGGATCGGCCGTTGATTTTGCTATGGTTTTGACTTTCTCGGCCTCTTCGAGCGCGCGTTGCGCCTGCTCGATGACGCGGTTGCCGGCCGGTGTGATGCTCAGTTCGCCGGGGCCGCGTTCAAAGATCTGCACGCCCAATTCGTCTTCCAGCTTTTTGACGGCGACCGACAAGGTCGGCTGGCTGACGAAGCAGGTTTCGGCGGCGCGGCCGAAGTGGCGTTCGCGGGCAACGGCGACGATGTAACGCAGTTCGGTCAATGTCATGGCGGCGGAACTTTAGCGGAAACCCGCAGTCTTTACTGTGTGAGCATTTTGCACGATGTCGGTTGGTCGCAAAAGCTGCGATAAATCAACAGTCTGCAGAATGTGAGCGAACGCATGTCTCCCCTTTGGGCGCCTCCCGGCGCCCATTTTTTTGCGGACGCTGAAAATTTCAGTCTTCGAGGGTAATGCCGGCCTTGCGAATGACGTTGCCCAGACGCTGCTGCTCGGCGCTGATCAGGGTGTCAAAGGCCTGGGCGGTGCCGCCAACGGGTTCCGCCCCGGTGCGGATGATGCGTTCACGGACATCGGGCAGATTGACTGCTTTAACGGCTTCGGACTGCAAACGTTCGCTTAGCGCACGCGGCGTCTTTGCCGGCAGCGACAGGCCCCACCACTGGGTGATTTCGTAGCCGGGCAGGGTGGCTGCCACCGTCGGCAGATCGGGCAGCGCGGGATTGCGCGCAGCGCCGGTGGTGGCGAGTGCGCGCACCTTGCCGCTGCTGAGATGCGGGCCGGCGGCAATCGGTGAGGTGATGATCAGTTGCACCTGACCCGCGATGACATCGACCAATGCCGGTCCTGCGCCTTTATACGGCACATGGGTCATGCTGACATTGGCAAGCACGTTGATCATTTCGCCGGCGAGATGTGCAGGGGTGCCGCGGCCGGCGGAAGCATAGTTCAGTGCGCCGGGTTTGGACTTTGCCAGTTGCAGCAGTTCAGCAACCGATTTCGCCGGCACTGCGGCATTGACGACCAGTACGTTGGAGGCGCCGGCGATCTGCGTGACGGAAATAAAGTCGCGCTTGATGTCGTAAGGCAGGTTTTTCTTCAGGTTGGGAAGAATGGCGTAGAGCGTTGTTGTTCCCAGAAACAGCGTGTAACCATCGGGCGCAGACTTGGCCGCCATTTCCGCGCCGATCAGGCCGCTGGCGCCGGCGCGGTTGTCGACCACCACTTGCTGACCCAGCGCATCGGACATTTTCTGCGCGATGGCGCGGCCGAGGATGTCGGGTGCGCCACCCGGCGCTGATGCCACGATCATGCGGATGGGTTTGGACGGAAATCCCTGGGCCTGCGCCGTAGCGGCCAGCGACAGCGCAGTGATCATCAGTATCGTGCGCATTCTGCTTTCCTCCCCGGTTTTGTTCTTGTTATTTCGGCTTTTGATTGGCTTCGAAGTACGCGGCCTTGGAGCCCGGTGGTGGCGAGTATCGGAAGGTGCCGCGTTTGAGGATGGCGTCTTCGCCGCCGTATTTGTTGATCATCGCTTTCTGGTCGGCCTTGGCCAGTTGATCAGCGGCTTCCGGGTTGACGACCTTGCGCAGCGCCTGTTCGCATTCGGCAATCACGGCTTTATAGGCCGGGTCGCGGCCGAGATCCTTGCGTTCCTCGGGATCTTTTTTCAGGTCAAACAGCATCGGCGGTACGGTCGCGTAATGGATGTATTTCCATTGTCCGTGACGGATCATGAAGGCGCCGCACATTGACGCTGCGGCATGGTATTCGGAGAGGATGGTGCGCGGCGGCACCTTGCCCTGCGCAATGTCGATCAGTGAGACGCCGGGCAGCGACGCGTCATCGGGATGGGCTTTTGCACCGAGTGCATGGATGAAGGTCGGGAAACCGTCAGCCAGCGTCACCGGCGTGTCACAGACATTACCGGCGGGTACGCCGGGGCCGGCCATGAGCATCGGGATGCCGGCGGATTCTTCATACATCGTTGATTTACCCCACATGCCGCGGGTGCCGAGGTTGTCACCGTGGTCGGAGGAATAAACAACCCGGGTGTTGTTCATCAGGCCGGTTTCTTCGAGCGTGCGCAGGATCTTGCCGACGTTGTCGTCCATGAACGAGGTCAGGCCGAAATAGGCGGTGATCGCGCGACGCACCATCGGTGCATCGAAAGGGTCGTCGTAACACATGCTTTTGCGCATGGCGTCGATGAAGGGGTGCTGCGGCCGCTGGTCGTGGTCATACATATTGGGCCAGGGCACCGCATCCTCGGGATACATGTCGTAAAACTGCGGCGGCGCAATCAGCGGGAAGTGCGGCGAAACAAAACCGACGTACAGCGCCCAGGGTTTGGCTTTCAGCGCCGGCGCCCTGGTTTTCAGCCACTTGATGGTTTCCGTGGCGATGTCGCGATCGTATTTGGTGTATTCGGATTCACCGCGACCGGCTTCGGGGCCGAGATTGGCGGAGCCCGAACGTCGCGGCAGTTCTTCGCGGATCAGTCCGAGCAGATCGCCGACGCCGTTGACGATGTGCAGCGGCAGGATCTCCTCGTCGAAGCCGTTGCGTTTGGCTTCGGAGTCGAGGTAATGCAGCTTGCCGATCGAGGCGACATGATGGCCCTGCGCCATCAGCCGGTGACCCCAGGTCGGAATCTTGCCGTCATAGGCGATGGCGTTGTCCCAGTAGCGGATCTTGTGCACGTATTGGCCGGTGGCGAATGACGCGCGCGCCGGCACACAGATCGGGCAGTTGGTGTAGGCCGACGTGAAGCGTGTGCCGCGTGCGGCCAGCGCATCCAGATTGGGTGTCTTGATCATCGGATGTCCTGCGCAGCCGAGCACACGTTTGTTGTGCTCGTCGGACATGATGAAAATCAGGTTGGTGGCTTCGCTCATGGTCTCCCCCGTGTTGCTTGTTCGTTTTGTTGGTATTGCTTACTTGTATTTTTTGGTGATCAGGTCGGCCACGCTGGTGCCGGCATCAATGTCGGCTTTGCGTTTGCTGTCGCCCGCATCGATCTTGCGCGCCGCTTCCAGCACCAGCGCGGCTTTTTCATGCGGAATCACCGCAACGCCCGCATCATCCGCGCAGATGATGTCGCCCGGTTTGACCTGAATACCGCAGATCTGCACGGTACCGTTGACTTCAACCGTCTGCATGCGCCATTTGCCGGTGATCGGTGTGAAGCCTTTGCACCACACCGGCCAGTCCATACCGCGGTATTGATCGGGATCACGCACCGTCGCGTCGACAATGGCGCCGATAAAGCCCTGACGTTTGGCAATGGTGGCCGACTGGCCGCCCATATTCGAGCAGCCCATCACACCTTCGATCACCAGCACGTCTCCGGGTTCGGCGAGATTGTGCGCTTCGGTTTCACCCTGGCCGCTGGTTTTGTCGGTGGCGGCTTTATGGATCTGGGTAGCGTGTGCGATGTTGCGCACGGTCAGTGCCGGACCGACGATACGTTTGCCGAGGTTGACCGGCGGCAATACGTAACCGGGAATGACAGCGACAAGGCCGAGTTCATCACAGGCATCGGAGAGTGTGCCGGTGAGGTCGACGAGATTGCGGAATCCTTCAATGATGCCGGGTGCGACTCGCGGCAGCTCGATCAAGCGGATGGCTTCGCGCGGCAGTTTGCCGAGAGTGGACTTGGCCATGGATATCCTCCGGGTGAGCGGAGGATGTTACTACGCGCCACCGGGGTGGCGCGCAGTCATCCGAGCATGTGGACTACAGCAGCGGAATCAGCCGCAGGTGCCGGTGTAACCGCAGGCCGAGCACCAGTCACAGCCGTCCTTGCGGATCAGCGTGGCATTGCCGCACTCGGGACAACGTGAACCTTTCATGACCTTGGGTTCATTGCTGCGTTCCGGCGCTTCAAGAATGCCCATTTGAGTAAACGGTGCGCCGTTTTCGTCGAGGATGCCCAGCATCGCGTAGCGGTGCATGATCAGTCGCGCGACATAAGCCACGGTCGACGGGTAGGTCGCCTGCTTGCGTTCGCCCGGCACGAAAGCCATGAAGTCACCCAGCGGTTCCGGGAATTCCAGCAGCTTCTTCAGTTTCATGCCGATCCAGGCCGGATCCATCACGCGCATATCGAGCGAGAGAATCTTGCACAGGCCGTCGAGGGCGCGCGGATATTCGCCGGCGAGCCACATCGAGTACGGGCGGGTGACGCCGTCAGGCAGGGTGATTTCCTTGATGCCCAGTACAAAATCATCACCGGTACGCGGGTTGAGTACATCGACAGTCCACGACATCGTGCCGTCGGTACCGGTTTTGGGTTCTTTCGGCGCGAACATCGCGTCCAGCACCGGTGTGGCCGACTGGCCGAACAGTGCGGCGCCGGGCGAGGTGAGTGCACCCAGTTGATCGGCACGCCAGCGCACAACCTGTGCGAAGGCGGCGACGACCGACGGCATGCGTTTGACTTCACCCAGCGGCGGGAAGGCCATGTCGAAGGGTTCATCACCGCCGGCACGGGCCAGCGAGTCGAGCTTGAGCTTGAGCCAGCCCGGGTCGTCCGCACGCATGTCCATCGACAGCGTCTTGGCGACCGCGCCGAGGCCGCGCGGCTGTTCGCTGCCGTTGACCCAGACTTCGAAGGCGTGGTTGTGTTCGTTTTCGACGTGGCCGACGAATACCGCGAAGGCGCCGTGCGGGTGTTCGATCATGTAGGTCCAGGCCGGATTGCCCGCCGTCATCGACGGACGGCCGGGCCAGCGCAGGCTCGCCAGTACCGGGGCCGGCAGCGACTGGATCTGGATGCGGCGGTTGACGTCGTCGGCGCGGAAATCCTGCGGTGCTTTTTCCTTGCTCGACGGTTCGACCGACAGCACCGAACCGAGGATGCTGTTCGGGCGGTAAGTGGCCAGACCTTTCAGGCCGGACTTCCAGGCGCGGAAATACAGGTCCTGGAACTCGGCGTAGGGATAGTCCTCGGGAACGTTGACGGTTTTGGAGATGCTGGTGTCGACGAAAGGGGCGACTGCAGCGACCATTTCCTCATGGGAGCGTGCCGAGATTTCCAGTGCGGTGACAAACCACGGCGGCAGCTTCTCGGTGTTGCCGCCTTCGGCCTTGTAACGGCGCCAGGCGTGATCTTCGACGGCGAATTCGCGCATGGTGTTGTCGGGCATGCGTTTCTTGCGCGTGTAAGTCCAGGAGAACGGCGGCTCGATGCCGTTCGAGGCATTGTCGGCGAAGGACAGGCTGATCGTGCCGGTGGGCGCAATCGACAGCAAGTGGCTGTTGCGGATGCCGTTTTTGCGGATGACCTGTTTGATCTCGTCAGGCAGGCGCGCGGCAAAGCTGCTGCCGCTCAGGTACAGGTCCGCATTGAACAGCGGGAATGCGCCTTTTTCACGCGCCAATTCTGCGGAAGCGCGGTAGGCGGCGTCGCGCATGGCTTCGGAAATCTTCGCGGCCATCTGGCGGGCTTCCGGCGTGTCGTAGCGCAGGCGCAGCATGATCAGTGCATCACCGAGGCCGGTAAAGCCGAGGCCGACGCGGCGTTTGTTGGCGGCTTCTTCCTGCTGCTGTTTCAGCGGCCAGGCGGTGACGTCGAGTAC
>CBHTVL010000043.1:0-9173 GCA_966096475.1 uncultured Burkholderiales bacterium | reverse complement strand
TGATCACCTTGCTGTCCTTCATGCCGGCCAGATGCTGGATCGCGCCGGAAATGCCGACAGCGATATACAGCTCCGGCGCAACGATCTTGCCGGTCTGACCGACCTGATAGTCGTTCGGCACATAGCCGGAATCCACAGCGGCGCGCGAAGCACCCACTGCCGCACCCAGCTTGTCGGCCAGCGCCTCAAGAATCTTGAAGTTCTCGCCGCTGCCCATGCCGCGACCGCCGGAGACGATGATGCGTGCCGCCGTCAGTTCCGGACGATCGGATTTCGACAGTTCCTGACCGTTGAATTTGGCCAGCCTCGTATCCGGGCCGGCTGCAAGGTTTTCAACCGCAGCGCTGCCGCCTTCTGCAGCTGCATCAAAACCGGTGGCGCGAACGGTGATGACCTTGATCTTGTCGGCGGACTGCACCGTGGCCATCGCATTGCCGGCGTAAATCGGACGCACAAAGGTATCGGCCGACACCACGGCGCTGATATCCGAGATCTGCTGAACATCGAGCAGCGCCGACAGGCGCGGCATGAAGTTCTTGCCGTAGCCGGTGGCCGGCGCAAGGATATGACTGTATTGCGCAGCAACCGTCTGGATCAGCGCGGTCAGGTTTTCAGCAGCACCGCCGGCATACAGCGGCGAGTCGGCGAGCAGCACCTTGCTGACGCCGGCGATCTTCGCTGCGGCCTGTGCCGCATCGGCGCATTGATGACCGGCAACCAGCACTACGATGTCGCCGCCGATTTTGGCAGCGGCAGTCACGGTATTGGTGGTGCCGGGCTTGAGCAGTTTGCCGTCGTGTTCGGCAATAACGAGTACGGACATCAGATCACCCTCGCTTCATTCTTGAGTTTGGCAACGAGTTCCTGCACATCCGCCACCTTGACGCCGGCGCTGCGTTTGGCCGGCTCTTCAACCTTGACCGTTTTCAGGCGCGGCGTGACATCAACACCCAGCGCTTCGGGCTTGAGCACTTCCAGCGGCTTTTTCTTCGCCTTCATGATGTTGGGCAGCGTGACGTAACGCGGCTCGTTCAGCCGGAGATCGGTGGTCACCACCGCCGGCAGCTTGATCGTCAGCTTCTCGAGGCCGCCGTCGATTTCACGTGTGACGTCAGCGGTATCACCATTGACGGCAATTGCCGAGGTGAAAGCCGATTGCGGCCAGCCGAGCAGCGCCGCAGTCATCTGGCCGGCCTGGTTGGAATCGTCATCGATCGCCTGCTTGCCCATGATCACCAGCTTGGGCTGTTCCTTGTCGACAATCGCCTTGACCAGTTTGGCCACGGCCAGCGGCTGCACTTCACCGGCGACCTCGACGAGAATGCCGCGGTCGGCGCCCATCGCCATCGCCGTGCGCAGGGTCTCCTGCGACTGCATCGTACCGACGGATACCGCAACGATTTCGGTCACGATGCCGGCTTCCTTCATGCGCACCGCCTGTTCGACCGCGATTTCGCAGAAGGGATTCATCGCCATCTTGACGTTGGCGGTCTCCACGCCGGTGCCATCCGACTTGACGCGCACTTTCACGTACGGGTCGATGACACGTTTGACTGTCACTAGAACCTTCATGAATGCTCCGGAAAGGAATTCAGGGAATCAGCACGGGAATACACTTGTGCAGAACGCTGATTTTAGCGCATCGGCCTGACCGGTGAAACCGCAGACAGCCACATCATGGGCTCCGGAAGGCCCTCACTGCCCTGTGACCGCCGCTGCCAAGGCCGGAATGAACCGGCCAAATGACCAGATGATGAACTGGAGCCGGTTCAGGACCAGCGGTAGAGACCGTCCACTGCGCTGCCGGGTTTGAGACCCATTACCAGTTGCAGCAGGCTGCGTGTGCGCTCTTCACCGATCACCGCGGCGCAGTTCGACGAAAACTTGGTCGACAGATCGTCATCAGTCATCGGATTTTCTCCCTCACCCTTAGGGTCGAGCACACGTTCTTCGAGCACACGGCCATCGCGCAGCTCAATGCGCGCCACACCGGAACGGCGGCCCGGATAAATCCGTTCGCATTCTTCATCGACATAGACCTCGGTGACATCGATCAGGCGGCGGATGTCGGGCCGGTCGAGATTCGCACGATCAAAACTCGGCACCGTAACATTGCCGAAGGCCATCGCCAGTGCCGTGGTCACCGGTGCACTCATCTGCGCATCGAGCAGGTTCTCCGCGGTTTTCTGGTCATGACCCGCCGCACCGGCTTCGTACAAGCCGATACGCACGCTGGCGACGTCGTCGATCTTGAACGGCGTACGGCGGCCGATGGTGCGCACCGCATCCAGCGACGCATGAAAATGCCGGCAGGCGGGATAAGGTTTGAAATAGGCATTGCAGATTTCGAAGCGCTCGCCGAGCGCTTCGGTCAGCAAGGCCCACTCGGCATTGCCGCCGGCCGCCGCCTGGATGAATCCGTAACGGCCCTCGATCACTTCGCCGGGCCCGGTCAGGCCGCGTTTGGCCAGTTCCGCAGAAACAATGCCGTCGCGCGCGGCCTTGCCCGGATGGATACGATTCACTTCCGCACCATCCTGCAGATAGGCACGCAGACCGCCGGAGAAACTGCCGGCCAGTCCCAGCGCATTCAGCGTCTGATCCGCATTGAGATGCATCAAGCGCGCTACCGCGGCAGCGGCGCCGGCGTGTTGTGAAATCCGCGGCGCGAGGTATGCGGATGCACGGAAGCCGCGATACGCAGCGTCACGTCATAACCGGCCACGCCGGCAGCAATCAGATCTTCAGCGGGTGAACCAAGCTTCTCCGCCATCGCCAGCAGCGCCGAAAACACCGAGCCGCCGGGATGCACTGAACCGCGGGTCATGCCGTCATCAAAATCCAGACCATGCGTTGCCGCGCCGTTGACGAAGGCCGCGTTCTGCGCGGCCAAGCGGTGTTTGGTGCCGATCACCGCCGCTTCCGCGGATTGATCCCAGGACTGCAGATAATCGAGCACCATCAGTGCTGCATCAGTACCGGAACCCGCCACCGCACAGGTCAGATAGTCGAGCAGCGCGCGACGGAAGGCATGCACTGCGGCTTCCGGCAACTGCCGCGCATCGAGTCCGGCGACATAACGGGCGAGTTTGCGGCTGGCGTCACGGGCCACTTCAGGGACGACAGGGGTTATCGCAGGAGTGTTCATAAGTATTTGATTAATATAATTAATTTGTTACGGGTATTTTGGCGTCACGGATCACGCGCGCCCACTTGGCATGGTCATTACGAATACAGGCCGCAAATTGTTCGGGGCTGCCACCCGCGGGTTCGGCGCCATCGGCCGTCATGTAATCAATGACTTCACGCGCCGCAAGAATTTTCAGCATCTCCTGATTCAAGCGCATCACGATGGCGCGCGGCGTCCCCGCCGGCGCGAGCATGCCGTTCCAGGTATTCGCTTCATAACCGGGGAATCCCGATTCCGCCACGGTCGGCACATCGGGCAATGCCTTGGCCCGCCGGTCACCAGCCACCGCAAGTGCGCGCAACTTGCCGCCTTTGACCAGCGGCGTGGTATTGATCGCACCGCCGAACATCACCTGCACTTCGCCGCTGAGAATGCCGGTCAGCGTCGGGCCGGTGCCCTTGTACGGAATATGCGTCATGTCCACTTTCGCCACCTGCTTGAGCAACTCCATCGGCAGGAAGGTGGCGGAAGAACTGGCGCCGTAGTTCAGCGCCTTGGTTTTCGCCAGTGCCACGAGTTCGCGCACGTTTTTCACCGGCAGTGAAGGATGCACGACCAGCACCGTCGATGACGCCGTGGTCTGGATGATCGGCGCAAAATCGCGCAGCGGATCGTAAGGCACTTTGCGCAGATTGGGATTGATCGCGAGCGTGCCGAGATTGCCGACCAGCAGCGTGTAACCGTCGGGCGGCGATTTCGCTCCCATCTCGGTACCGATGATGCCTTCCGCACCGGGACGGTTGTCGACAATGAAGGTGCGGCCAAGCGCATCACCCAGCCGGATTGCCAGCGCACGCGCCACGGTGTCTGTACCACCGCCCGGTGAGAACGGCGAGATAAAGCGCACCGGCTTCGACGGATAGTCGTTCGATGCAGCAACTGCAGACGCACACCAGCAGGCGGCCAGCAACAGCGCCATGAAACGGATATTACGCATGACTCCTCCTCCTCCGCAGGGCGCCGGTGATTACTGTTTTTTCAATGCCACCAGCGCATCAACAGCGACGACACCTTCGGACTTCACCAGCAGCGGATTGATCTCCGCCTCCTCAACCGACCCGGCACAGGCCAACATCGACATCGCCTGCACGGTGCGGGCCAGCGCATCGAGATCACCACGCGGCTTGTTGCGGTAACCGCGCAGGATGGCAAACGCGGAAACCTCATCAATCATCTCACGCGCCGTATCCAGGCTGACCGGCGCCAGACGCACGGCATGACCGCCGCCAAGTTCGGCCAGAATGCCGCCGACACCGACCATCACCAGCGGACCGGCATCCGGATCACGACGGAAGCCGACGATGACTTCGGCAATGCCCTGCTCCATGCGCTGCACCAGCACACCGTCGAGTTTCGCCTGCGGCAACGCTCTGTGGATCCGCGCCAGCATGCCGTCCACTGCAGTCTTCAGCGCAGACGCGTCCGGCACACCCAGCACCACGCCGCCGGCTTCGGTCTTGTGCGGAATATCCGCCGACAGAATCTTTACCGCCACCGGAAATCCGGTGCTCACTGCTTCACTGCCGTTCTGCATGACTTGCGAGGCTGCAAACGGAATGCCCAGCGAGCCCAGCACTTCAGCCGATGTGCGTTCGTTGAATCCCGCCGCCGCCGCTTTTTGCAAGGACGCCTGCAGTTTCGTCGCCACTGCGGCATCGACTGCGGGATGAACCACGGGTGCCCGCCATTCGCAGTAGGCGCGCACCGCATCCGCACAGGCCTCCGGCGTACGGAAACCCGCGGCGCCGCCGCGCTGCAGGATGCCCAGCGCTTCCGCCGCTGCCGGTCCGAGAAAACTCGCCACCGGCTTCGGGCCACGCCCCGCATCGAGCACACGCTCGCGCACTGAATCCGGCCGTTGCGACGCGGTGGAACCCTGCACCGCAACGATCACATCGCAGTGATCGGATTCATAAAACGCCTTGATCAGCGTCGGATATACCGGACCATCGCCGCGCCCCATCGGCAGATCGGTCAATGGCGCATCGGTGATATGAATGCCTTTGGTCGCCATCTCGTCGATGATTTTTTTCGGTGGCGGCACCACTTCGATGCCGGCAAGACCGAGGCGATCCACCACCATCGCCGCCGCACCGCCGGTTCCGGTAAACACCGCCGCGCGCCGGCCCTTCGGCGGGCGATAGCCCATTACCAGTTGCGGCGTTTCAAACAAGGCCTCGAAAGTTTCGACACGCAGAATGCCGTGATCCCGGAAAAAGGCTTCTGCCACATCATCAGCGCCGGCAATCGCGCCGGTATGCGTGGTGGCAATGACACGACCAACCGCAGAACGACCCAGCTTGAAAGCAATGACCGGTTTGCCGAGATCATAGGCACGCCGTGCCGCCGCACCGAGTCGCGGCGCATCGCGGAAGGCTTCGAGAAACAGCAGAATGCATTGGGTATCCGGATCATCGACCATACAGTCAACGATTTCGCCGACGCCGACATCGCATTCATTGCCGACCGAGACCATTTTCGAAAAGCCGAGGCCGCGCTCCTGCGCCCGCGACACAATGCCGCCGAGCATCGAGCCGCTTTGCGACACCAGGCTCAGCGAACCCGGCACCAGCGCCTGACTTTCCAGCACGGCATTCGCCGACAGCACCGTATGACCGGTGACATTGGCAATGCCCAGACAGTTGGGTCCGATCAGCCGCACACCGCCGGCACGCGCAGTTTCCACCATGCGCTGTTGGATGATCCGGCCTTCTTCACCGGTCTCGGCAAAACCCGCGGAAAAAATTGTCGCCGCTTTGACGCCAACCTTTGCGCAACCTTCAATCACGCCAGGCACGGCCTTGGCCGGCACCATGATGAAGGCATGGTCGATCTTTTGCGGAACCGACTCGATGTCCGGCCAGGCTTTATCGCCATTGATTTCACTGCGACCCGGATTGATCGGCACGATGGTGCCGGTGAAACCATGCTTGCGCAGCACACGCTGCGGACGCGACGCCAGTTTTGCAGCATCAGCTGAGGCCCCCACCAGCGCCACGGTGCGCGGTGAAAACAGCGCCTGCCCCAGTACCAATCGGTCTTTCTCGTTGCTCATGTTTCAGTGATTCCCTGTCGGATACTTATTCAATGCGGATATCGGCGGCCTTGATGACCTTGCTCCACTTTGCCTGCTCGCTTTTGATGAAAGCGGTGAATTCTTCCGGCGTGCCGCCGATGGCGATCGGGCCGTCATTAACCAACCGCTCCAGAATTTTCGGGTCTTTCAGTATTTTCACCAGCTCAACGTTCAGCTTATCGACAATCGGCCGCGGCGTGCCGGTCGGCACCAGAATACCGTTCCAGGAACTCGCGTCGTACTGCGGCAATCCGCCTTCCGCAAAAGTCATCACATCCGGCAAGGCAATCGAACGCTTGGGTCCGGTGATGGCCACCGCGCGGATCTTGCCGCTGCGCACCACGGGCACCGCGGCGAGCATGGTGCCGAACATCGACTGCACCTGCCCCGCCACCAGATCCTGCAGCGCCGGCGGCGCGCCCTTGTACGGGATATGTACGACACCGGCCTGGGTGATGTAGTTGAACAGTTCACCGGCAAGGTGGCCGGAGCCCGCAGGCCCGGAAGTCGCGTAATTGATCTGGCCTTTGTTCTTTTTGGCCAGCGCGATGTATTCCTTGACGTTTTTGACCGGCAGCGAGGGATGCACCATCAGCATCAGCGGCTGCAGGGTCGTCTGCGTCACCGTCTGAAAATCCTTCAGCGGATCAAAAGGCAGGTTCTTGTGAATGAAGGGACCGGTGCCCAACGTGGTGATGCCGCCGAGGAACAGGGTATAGCCGTCCGGCGGCGACTTCGCCGCAACCTGACCGCCGATCGCCCCGCCGCCACCCGCACGGTTGTCGACCAGCACATTCTGTCCCAGCGCTTCGCCGAGGCGCTGCGCAAGCAGGCGACCGAGAATGTCCGTCGGTCCGCCCGGCGGGAAAGGCATCACCATGCGCAGGGCGCGGTTGGGATAGTTACCCGTGGAACCGCCCTGTTGTGCCGCGACCGGCATGGCGCCTGCGATCAGGGCTGCAGCGCACAGTGCGAAGTTCAGTTTTTTGGCAATTCTCATTGTTCTGCTCCTCACAAAAACAGCCGGCTGTCGCTGCAACCGGTCTGTTGATCGCGCAATTAACCGGCCGCAGGTTTCGGCGGCCGCTGCGAGAACCGGCGCTCGAAAATGATTTCCGCCAACCGGTTTTTCAACATCTCGATCGAACCGCCCGCCAGCATCCAGCCGCGCGAACGGCGCAGGCAGTATTCCACCAGCGTTTCCTGGGTGTAACCCAGTCCGCCCATCACCTGCATCGATTCGTTGGCAACGTCATAACCGGTCTGGTTGCACATCAGCTTGGCCACCGTGGTTTCATCTGCCGCCGGAAATCCGCGGTCCGCGTTGACTGCGGCACGATAAAGCAGCAGCTGTGCCGCATCGAGCTTGATTTTCATCTCGGCGAATTTCCACTGCAGCCCCTGGAATTCACACAGCGGCCGACCGAACTGCTTGCGGTTCATCGCATACTCGCGCGCCAGGGTAAAACAGTAGCGGCCGTAAGCCAGCGAGCGCGCCGCATTGCCGATGCGCTCGGCGTTGAAGCCGGCAATCTGCTTCTTGAATCCGCCGGGGCCGAGCAACACGTCTTCCGGCGGCACGTAAACGTTGTCGAAATACAGCGTCGCCCAGTCATTACCCGACATGAACTTCGACGGCTTTCCGGTACTGAAGCCCGGCGCCGTACGGCGCAGCATCACCGAACCGATGCCGCCGACGCCCGGGCCGTAACGCACATACACCAGATACTGGTCGGCATGCGGATTGGGGAAGACCTTGCGGCCGTTGATGCGGAAGCCGTCACCATCCGGCGTTGCCGTCGTCACCAGATCGGTCGTCGCCGAGCCCGCCTCCGGTTCGGTCATCGCCACCGCAATGACTTCTTCGCCTTTGAGCAGCGGCGTCAGATAACGTTTTTTCTGGTCGGCATTGGCAAAGTGTGCGAGCACGCGGATCGCACCGAAGTTGCCTTCCTGGATCACGTCGGCGCTGCGCGGGCAGACCGTGGCGATGGTTTCAATCGCGATCACCGCGTCCATCAGCGTGCCGCCGCCGCCACCGTCCGCCTCAGGGATGGTGATACCGAGCAGGCCGGCCTCGGACATCTTTTTGGCCACTTCGTGGGGGAACTGCGCCGAATGCGCCCGTTCCAGCGCCCCGTCGGCGAGTTCCTTGCGTGCGAACGCAAGAACCGAGTCCCGGAACATCTGCTGCTGCTCGGTGAAACCGAAATCCATGACAAACCCTTTCGCGACGGCATCCGCTGCGGGGCGATTGCGTGCAGCGGAAATATGATTTACGGTAATCGAATTGTTGTTCGCATAACGAACAACAATTCGTTAAACGAAATCCATCATGTCCACAGCGCCCAGCGAAGTCAACGCAAAGTCCACAAAGAAGACCGGTGCCGAAGCCCCGTCACCACGGCGTTCGGACGCCTATGTCGAATCCTTTGCCAAGGGACTCGCGGTGATCCGCTGCTTCGGCCCGCAAAATAAAACCATGACGCTGAGTGAGGTCGCCACGCGCAGCGATCTGACACGCGCCGCGGCACGGCGCATCCTGCTGACATTGCTGGAACTGGGTTATGTGTCGCAGCAGGGCCGCGTGTTCGCGCTGACCCCGCGCATCCTCGACCTCGGCTACTCCTACCTGTCATCGATGCCGCTGGCCAATCTCGCGCAGCCGATCATGGTCGAACTCGGCGGGCGCTTCAATCATTCGGTATCGGTGGCTGCACTCGACGGCACGGAAGTGGTCTACCTGCTCCGCGTGCCCAAGCGCAACCTGCTCAACTCGCCGGGCATCACCCTCGCCGGCATGCGCCTCCCCGCTTTCGTCTCATCCATGGGCCGCGTGATGCTGTCCGCCCTGCCCGACGACGAACTCAAATGCGTGCTCGATGCCAGCGACCTGCGTGCACTCAC
>CBHTVL010000042.1:0-9413 GCA_966096475.1 uncultured Burkholderiales bacterium | reverse complement strand
GTTTCGGTACGATGAGTTTCGGCGAAGTGGCGGGTGCGGCCATCCGTTTTGCCAGCGAGGGTTTTCCGATGTACCCGCTGATGGCGGACTTCATCGGCAGCAACGTCGACAATTATTCGCGCTGGCCGTCGAGCAAAAAAGTGTATCTGCCGGGCGGCAAGGCGCCGGTGCCGGGCAAGGTGTTTGTGCAGTCCGATCTCGGACGCACGCTGAAGTATATGGTCGATGAAGAGCGGCGCGGCAAACGCAAGGGCCGCAAGGCCGGTCTGCAGGCGGCGCGTGATGCTTTCTACAAGGGTGACATCGCCCGTGACGTCACCAAGTGGATCGGTCAGCAGGGCGGCCTGATGCAATACGACGACTTCGCCAAATTCAAGGTCAATTTCGAGCCGACGGTGCAGTCGAAATTCGGAAATATCGAATTGCATGCCTGCGGGCCGTGGTCGCAGGGCCCGGCTTTGCCGATGGCGCTGAACATCCTCAAAGGTTACGACCTGAAAGCGATGGGCCACAACACGCCGCAATACATCCACGTCGTCACAGAAGCGTTGAACCTCGCGTTTGCCGACCGTCACCATCATTTCGGTGACCCGAAGTTTGTCGACGTGCCGCTCAAAGGCCTGCTGTCGGAGAAATATTCGGCATGGCGCCGCTCGATGATCAACCCCGACAAGGCCTGGCCGGAAATGCCGCCCGCGGGTGATCCGAAAACGCTGTCGGCGCTGAAGAATATCTGCATGCCGGTGCCGCAGAAGGATGAAGCGCCGGGCCCCGGCGACACGTCCTATCTGTGCGTCATTGACCGCCACGGCAATGCCTTCTCCGCAACGCCTTCCGACGGTTCCGACAAGACACCGATCATTCCCGGCGTGGGTATCCTGTGTTCAGGCCGCGGCACGCAGTCCTGGGCCGATCCTTCGCACCCTTCGTCAGTCGCACCGGGCAAACGCCCGCGGCTGACGCCGAATCCGGCGCTGGCGCTGAAAAACGGCCATGCCTATATGCCTTTCGGCACGCCCGGCGGCGATGTGCAGATCCAGGCGATGATCCAGGTGTTCCTGAACATCAATGTCTTCGGCATGGCAGTGCAGGACGCCGTCGAAGCGCCGCGCTTTGCCAGCTACAGCTATCCCGGTTCCTTTGAGCCGCACGCTTACTTCCCGGGACGCCTGTATCTGGAATCGCGCATTGACAAGAGCACCGGTGATGCGCTGGCGGCAATGGGGCACAAGATCTACTGGTGGGACGACATGACCTGGCTGGCCGGTTCGGTGTGCACCATCGTGAACGATTTCAAGCAGGGTGTGCTGCACGGCGGTGCTGATCCGCGTCGTCCGGCTTACGTGCTCGGCTGGTAAGTAATGGCACGATTGCTGCTCCGGAAGCGGTTCCGGAATTAACCGGCTGAACTGGAGAATGCCCGTGATCAAACGTTACGCAACACTCTGTGCACTTGCGACTCTGCTGTTGCCGGCAAGCGTGATTGCCGCCTCAACCTATCCCGACCGGCCGGTGCGCCTGATCGTCGGCTTCCCGCCGGGCGGCGCGGCCGACATCCTCGCGCGTGTTTCCGCGCAGCAACTGTCCGAGCGTCTGGGTCAGCAGGTGGTGGTGGATAATCGCGGTGGTGCCGGTGGCCTGATTGCGACCGAGACCACCGCACGCGCGAATGCCGACGGTTACACGCTGCTGTTTTCATCGATCCCGCATGTGATCAATCCGCACCTTTACAAAAAGGTGTCATACGACGCGCTGAAAGATTTTGCGCCGATCGTGCAGTTTGTCGCGGTGCCGCTGATGATGGCCTCGAGCAATGCGCTGCCCGTGCAGTCGGTGAAAGATCTGATCACCTATGCCAAGGCGAATCCCGGCAAGCTCAACTACGGATCGGCCGGCAACGGCTCATCCAGTCATCTCGCTGTTGAACTGTTCAAGTCGATGGCGGACATCCGCATGGACCACATCCCGTATAAAGGCACAGGCCCGCTGATCACCGACATGCTGGCCGGCCAGATCGGTGTCACCATCGCCAGTGCCGTGCCTTTGGCGCCACATGTACGTTCGGGAAAACTGCGCGGTCTCGGCGTCACCGGACCGAAACGTTCGTCAGCATTCCCGACGATCCCGGCGATTGCGGAGACGGTCAAAGGTTATGAAGTCATCAACTGGTTCGGCATTTTTGCGCCGGCCGGAACGCCGAAGCCGCTGACCACGCGCATCAATACCGTACTGAATGAAGCCTTGCATGCGCCGGAGCTGGTCAAGATGCTGCAGGCGCAGGGGGCGGATGCCGTCGGCGGCACTGCGGAGGAATTCGAGCGTGTGGTTCGCGCCGATTATGCGAAGTGGGGGCGCGTCGTGAAGGAGTCGGGTGCGCGCGTGGATTGATTTCCGCCGGTCATCGCCGGCGGCTGCAACCGGGAGGATAAAATGCATAAAAAATCATTAAAAAACAAATACTTGTTGAATATCACCGCAGCGGCTCTGCTGATGACATCGGCAGCCGCAGCGCAGGCGCAGGACGCTGCAGCGAACTATCCCAATCGCACGATCCGCTACATCGTCGGTTACACGCCCGGCGGCACCTCGGACATGCTGGCGCGTGCCGTCGGTCAGAAGCTCGCCGCCGCCTGGGGCCAGCAGGTGATCGTCGACAACCGCCCCGGCGCCGGCACCAATATCGGCACCGAGCTCGGCGCGAAAGCGCCGCCCGACGGCTACACGTTGTTCATGCCGACCGTCGCCAATGCGATCAATCCGACGCTGTATCCGAAACTCGGTTACGACATGCTGAAGGATTTTGCCTACATCACCAATTTCGCGCGGGTTCCGGGTATCGTTGTTGTGCATCCGTCGCTGCCGGCAAAAAACATCAAAGAGCTGATCGCGATTGCCAAAGCCAATCCGAATGCGCTGCGCCACGGCTCCACCGGCATCGGCAGTCCGCATCACCTCGCCGGTGAAATCTTCAAAACCATGGCGGGTGTGAAGATGGTGCATGTGCCGTACAAAGGCGCGACACCGGCGATCTCCGACATCATTGCCGGCCATATCGAAGTCTATTTCGGCGCGATGGTCTCGACGCTGCCGCATGCGCGTTCCAACCGGCTGCGTGCTCTGGGTGTGACCAGCCTCAAACGGGTTGATGCCGCGAAAGACATTCCGACGCTGGACGAGCAGGGCCTGAAAGGGTACGAAACCGGTTCATGGTTCGGCATGGCTGTACCGACCGGCACGCCGCAGGCGATCATCACCAAACTGCATGCGGAGTCGGTCAAGGCGCTGCAGGCGCCGGATCTCCGTGACCGCATGATTGCCGAGGGTGCTGAATTCGTCGGCGACACGCCGGCGCAATTCACCGCCTATATTCGCAGCGAACTGGATAAATGGGGCAAAGCCGTCAAAGCCTCGGGAGCAAAAGTCGATTGAGCAATACTGAAACACTGCCGGACCCGCGCGACACCGGTTCCAGTTCAAATAATCCCTTGCTCCATGCTGCCGCTCAGGCCGACGATGCAGTGTTGCGCATGGCATTGCAGCAGGCGCTCGAGGCCGGTGACGATGTCGGCATCCGCACCGCACTGGCTGTACAGCCACCGGCCCGCGCGCAGCGCGTGGCGCGCGGGCTGGCTGCTGCGCTTGAGGTCAACGGCGAGGGCATCGGCCTGCGATTTTTTGCCATTCCGCTGGTGATTGTTGCCGGCAGCGGCAAGCCCGCCACCGTGCCCGGCGCATTGCCCGAAGTGCATGTGCTGCGCGGCCTGCTCGAAGAACATGGCGCAGTGGGCGTCACCCGCAACTTCGGTTTGGGCAATGCGCTGGTCAGCGCCGAAGCGCTGGATGCGTTGTCACCATCGGCGCTGTGGCGTGCCGCAGCCGATCCGTCGCAGCGTGCGCCGCTCGATGCCTTGCAGCCGGAACCGATCAGGGTTGCCGGCAGTCGTGAACAGGTGCATCTCCGGTTCATCACCGGCGCCGGTATCACGCCGCAGCACCTGCCGTCCTTCCTTGAATCCGCCTCGAACATCGGCACCTGGGGCATGGCGATGACCAAGGAGCTCGCGCGTCAGCTCGCCCAGTCCGGCCTCGAAATCCTGCCGATGCCGCGTCCGCCGCAGCCGCTGCTCACGGCAGCCCACGCCGGCCGCCGCGCCCAGCTTGAAGCCGCGCTGAGCCTGTTCCTCGGCAACACGCTGCGCAAATTCCGCATGGCTGTCGGCGATCCCGAAGCCGTGCTGTCGGCGCACAAACTCGACAGCGGCGCCGGCGAACTGCGCCTGAGTCTCAGCACGCCGTTTGATGAATCACTGTTCGAAGGTTTTGCCTGGCCGCTGCAGCCGCAGGATGACGCGACTGAAGTCTCGCAGCTGTTCCAGACCCTGCTCGCCGAATGCCGTGTGCCGTCGGTGACGGTGCTGAAGCAGGTGCTGCCCGAGCGTTTGCCGGGCGGGTCGGTGTTTGTCGCGGGGCGTATGCTCGAAAGTCTGCTGCCGACCCAGCATTGAATCCCGGGTTCAGAAGGCGATTTTTCCTCAAGCTGCTACAGTGCGCGCCATGAAACCCTATGCCGCACTGAATCCCGAAGCCATCCTCAATGCGATCGAATCCTGCTGCGGCCTGCGCTGCGATGGACGGCTGCAGGCGCTGAACAGTTACGAAAACCGTGTGTATCAGGTGTGGCTGGAGGATGGAGTCTCCGTCGTCGCCAAGTTCTACCGTCCGCAGCGCTGGACGACCGAAGCGATCCAGGAAGAGCAGGATTTCGCCACGGAACTTGCCGCTCGCGAACTGCCGGTGGTGGCGCCGCTGGCTTTCAACGGCCGCACGCTGCATGAACACGGCGGCTTCCAGTTTGCGCTGACGCCGCGCCGCGGCGGGCGCACGCCGGAATTTGGCGATCCGGAGACTTTGCAGTGGATGGGGCGCTTTATTGCGCGCATTCATGCGGTGGGGCAGACCAAACCTTTTGAGCACCGTCCGACGCTGGACATTGAATCCTTTGCCTACGAGCCGGTGCAATTCGTACTCGACAGCGATTTTGTACCGGATGATCTGTACGACACTTATGCCAGTGTCGCGGAGGACGTGGTTGAACGCATCGAGCGGCGCTGGGCGGATGCCGGTGCGCTGCGCCAGATCCGGCTGCACGGCGACTGCCATGCCGGCAATGTGTTGTGGACCGACGAGGGCCCGCATTTTGTCGATCTCGACGATGCACGCATGGGGCCGGCGGTGCAGGACCTGTGGATGTGCCTGTCGGGTGACCGCAAGTCGCAGCAGACGCAGTTGATGTCCTTGCTGGAAGGCTATTGCGAATTCCGCGAATTCGATGCCAATGAATTGATGCTGATCGAGGCCTTGCGTACGCTGCGCATGGTGCATTACGCGGGCTGGCTGGCGCGGCGCTGGGACGATCCGGCCTTCCCGGCGAGTTTTCCGTTTTTCAACACCCAGCATTACTGGCAGGATCACATCCTGTCATTGCGTGAACAGGCCGCGGCGCTGGATGAAGCACCGTTGCGCTGGTTGGGGTGATCGCGGCGCCGAGTGGGTGGTGTTCGTATCTATTTGTTTTTATTGATATTTATTGCAAATGAAAAGTGATCTAAAAATCGGCATCGTCCTCGGCGCAGGTTCGGCGCGCGGCTGGGCGCATATTGGCGTGTTACGTGCGCTGGAGCAGGCAGGCATCCGGCCGCAGATCGTCTGCGGCGCGTCGATCGGTGCGCTGGTCGGTGCGGTTTACGCCAATGGCGGCCTTGATGCGCTGGAGGAATGGGTGTTGAGCCTGACCTGGCGCAAGGTGCTGGGATTTTTCGACATCAGCTTTAACGGCGGCTTTCTCAAGGGCGCAAAGCTGATCAGTTATCTGCACGACAACCTGCTGGAAACCACGGTTGAAGAACTGGCCTTGCCCTTCGGTGCGGTGGCGACCGATCTGCGCAATGGCCGCGAAATCTGGTTGCGCGAAGGCCGCGCCGTGGATGTGGTGCGCGCGTCGATTGCGCTGCCGGGATTGTTCACGCCCTGCGAACGCGACGGCCGGCTGCTGGTTGATGGTGCGCTGGTCAATCCGGTGCCGGTGTCCTTATGCCGTGCGATGGGCGCGGATTTTGTCATCGCGGTTGATCTGGGTTCCGGTCTTGCCGGACGGCATGTGCGCAGCGCCGCAAAAAACCGCGAGCCGAACATGATCGAGGTGCTCGCAGAAAGCCTCAACATCATGCAGGTGCGGATTACCCGCAGCCGGCTGGCCGGTGAACCGGCGGATGCACTCATCATGCCGCGTCTGGGGGATGTGGGTTCGCTGGATTACCACCGCGCGGCGGAATCCATCGAAGAAGGACGCGCTGCTACGGAACTGATGCTGCCGCAGATCAAACAACTGCTTCAGGGCTGAAGCGGGCGCGGAGCGCGGTTTACGGAATGCCCAGCGCGTCCTTGACGTGGCGGAGCAGGGCTTCCGCCTTGATCGGTTTGTTCAGATAACCGGTGGCGCCGTAGGCCAGCGCGGCGACGATGTCGTCGCGTTCGGCGCGTGCAGTGACGACGATGATCGGCGTGTCCTTCAGTTCATCGTGTTCGCGGAACTTGCCCAGCAGATCAAGACCGACGGCGTCGGGCAGATCGACGTCCATGATGATCAGGTCGGGCAGCGGTTTTTTACCCAGCGCAGCGACGATTTCGGCCTTGGTGCCGGCGCCACGCACGTCAAAACCGCCGAGCATCATGCCGCGCGCGGTTTCCAGTGCTTCGGCTTCATGGCCGTCGATGACCAGTACGACATGTTTCTGGCCGGCGCCGCCGCGCGGCTGCAGCGGCCGTCCCGGGCGGTTGACGATGCTGATCTGGTAACCCGCTTTCAGCCGTCGCGCGCCGGAAATCGTGCCCTCGGCCATCTTCAGCTGATGGATGGTCGGTTCCTTGGGTTTTTCGTTGAACAGGTTTTCCAGGGATCCGGCGGGTGCTGTTACTTTGGGCTGCGAAATCACCGGTTCGGCCGGCAGTGGCTCGACATAACCGTCACGGGCGAGCTGGGCGAGGGCGGCTTCGAGGTCGCCGGCCTTGGGGAATTTGATGCGCAGGCTTTCTGCGGACGCTTTTGCGCCGACTGCGGCCAGCAGGCCCTTCATGCCGGGTTTCAGTGCGCCGGGTTTCGCGGCGACTTCGGCAGTGCCCTTGGCGGTGGTGCGATAAGCGGTTTTTACGGTCATTTTTACGTCAATCTTGTTCAAAATATCCGGATGGAGGTGATTGCCGGCGTTTTTTGCAGTTCGGGATTCCTCCGCTCACCCGGTGTTGAGAGCATGGAATCCCGCCCGGGTTCCCCTGATCGTTGATTTGCCATGGTTACTAGGGCATTTTCCGGTTTATTGATTTTACTGCAATGCGCGAAGGGTCGTGCGGCGCCGTGACGCATCGTACACTCCGGTCATGGATCAATGGCATTCGGCTTTTGCGGCCGACCGTGTGCCGCTGTGCTTGCTGCGGGACGCGGCGGCCGCAATCAACGGTGATGACTGGCCCGAACCCGCCGTGCTGCAGCACCTGCTCGATGAAGCGGGCGTCTGTGTGGCTTCGGGCCGTCCGCTGCGGCTGGTACCCGCCGGTGGCAAAGCACCCTATGAGCTTCGTGTTTATGAAAGCGCTGAACTGGAATGCCGTGAACGTAACTGGCATGACCTGTTCAATGTGCTGGTGTGGCTCGTGTTTCCAAGGGCCAAGGCCGCGCTGAATGCCCGGCACCATGCGGCCTGGACCGCTGATGCCGGTGCCGGTCGTGGCGCGGTGCGTGATGCGCTGACACTGTTTGATGAAAGCGGATTGCTGGTGTTGTCCGCACAGCCGGAGTTGCTGCAGCTGATCCGTGATTTCCGCTGGAAGCCGCTGTTCTGGGAGCGCAGGGATGCAGTGATTTCTGACATGCGCTTTTTGCCTTTCGGTCATGCGCTCTGCGAAAAAATGCTGTCGCCTTATCGCGGAATGACGGGACATGCGCTGCTGCTCGAGGTTGACGCGGCGATGCTGACCTTGCCGATGACGGAGTTGCTGCGCCGTGTTGATGCGCAACTCGCGGACCGGCTGGCGGATCCGCAGGCACTGCAGAACACCCGTAATCTGGCGCCGGTGCCGGTGCTGGGTGTGCCGGGCTGGTGCGGCGACAATGTGCGCGCTGAATATTACGATGACACCGGTTATTTCCGGCCCGGCCGCAGTTCGCGACGGGCTGCGTCCAGCGCAGTGATAAAAACAGGGGCCAAAACCAAATGATTGCCTTGCTGCAGCGGGTGAGTTCCGCCGGGGTTGTTGTCGATGACGAAACCGTGGGCGCGATTGAACGCGGCCTGCTGGTGCTGGTGGGTGTGGAATCCGGCGACAACGAAGCCGTCGCCGACCGGCTGCTCGAGCGTCTGCTTAATTACCGTGTGTTCAGCGATGCCGACGGCAAAATGAATCTGTCGGTGCGTGATATCGGCGGCGGTGTGCTGCTGGTGCCGCAGTTCACGCTGGCGGCGGATACCCGCAAAGGTTTGCGGCCGAGTTTTTCCAGTGCGGCGCCGCCGGAGCAGGGGCGGATGCTGTTTGATTACCTGTTGCAGCGGGCGCGGACTGTGCATGCGCCGGTCGGGCAGGGGCGTTTCGGCGCTGACATGAAGGTCACGCTGACCAACGATGGCCCGGTCACCTTCTGGCTGCAGGTTGGCAGTGGCGCTTGAGGTAATATCGCGGCGCTGCGCATTGCCATCAGGTCGCTGGCAGCCCGCAAAAATTATTATTAATAATCAAATACTTGCAATTTATCCGCTGTGCTGCGCCAGGACTTGAACTTGCGCCTTCCGCCATCATCTAATGTCCGTGTCCAACCTTTCGGGGATTCGATAAACCTATGAAACGTGTTTTTCTGCTGATCGTCACCAACTTCGCGATTCTCGCGGTGCTCAGCGTGACCATGCAGTTGCTGGGTATTGATCGCGCGCTGACCAATGAAACCGGCCTCAATCTGCAGGGGCTGCTGGTGTTCGCCGCGATGTTCGGTTTCGGCGGCGCGTTCATTTCGCTGTTCATTTCGAAATGGATGGCCAAACGCTCGACCGGCGCCCAGGTCATCGAAGTTCCCGCCAATATGACCGAACGCTGGCTGGTCGACACGGTGCGCCGCCAGGCCGAGCGTGCCGGTATCGGAATGCCGGAAGTGGCGATTTACGATGCACCGGATGTCAATGCCTTTGCCACCGGCTGGAACCGCAATGACGCACTGGTCGCGGTCAGCACCGGCCTGCTCAACAACATGTCGCAGGAAGAAGCCGAAGCCGTGCTCGGCCACGAAGTCAGCCATATCGCCAACGGCGACATGGTGACGCTGACGCTGATCCAGGGCGTGGTCAACACCTTCGTCATCTTCCTGGCGCGCG
>CBHTVL010000041.1:0-9525 GCA_966096475.1 uncultured Burkholderiales bacterium | reverse complement strand
AGCTGATCGAGCACCTTGCTGCCGGCCGCCTTCACCAGCCAGGTGCCTTCAAATTCGCTGCGCAGCCGCTGCGCCGGTTCACCCGCGCCGGTAATCAGCCACACGCGCTCGATGCGCTCGGGGTATTTGCCCTGGGTTTTGCGCACCTGGCGGATCTGCCACAGTTTTTTCTCGCAGTAGGCATCGCAGGCGGCGTCATCAGCCACGACAAAAAGCCACTTGCCTTCGAGCTGCTTCAGTGAAAAAGCGGCGCCGTCAGCCAGCGTCATCGGCGCACGTGACAGTTGCCTGGCATCCATCAACTCACCGTAATTCACCCGCCCCTCGGGCTGGTAAAAATAATAGGTGGTAAATGAGGCGATGAACGGGGCGATGCAGACCGCTGCAACCAGCCACAGCGTCTTACGGCTGCTCCGCGGGGCGTCGTTTGACATGGGTCACCAGATAATAAATGAAGATGGCAAAACTCAATGCGTACCATTGGAATGCATAGGCCAGGTGCGTATTGCGGCCGAGATCGGGACGTTTCCATTCCCGCTTGATGCCGTCATCCGCGTTGCTGTCCTGCTGGATCACGAAAGGCTGCAGATCCAGGCCTGTGGCCTGGTGATAACGTTCGAACACCAGGTTCTGCCAGATGTTGCCCTCGGCGACCTTGGTCGACAGTTCCATGAATTTTTCGCTGTAGCCCACGGCCGTGCCCTTGACCACCTGCTCGCCGGCAGGCGTTTCAATGACCGGCAGGCTGCGGTCTCGACCGGCCGGCACCCAGCCGCGGTTGACCAGCACATAACGCTGCGAGCCGGCAATGCGCAGCGGCGTGGCCACGTGATATCCGGGCTGATGCTGGTACAGCCGATTGTCGACAAAGACGGTGTATTTCGGTTCAAACTCGCCGCGTACCTCGACCCTGCGCAGCAGGATGTCATCGGACACCAGCGGCGCGGCACCGACGCTGACCACCTGTTCCAGCGACAGCGCATCCTGACGGTCCTGCAGGCCCTGTTTGTAATCCGCGCGGCCGATCTGCCATTCGCCCAGAAAAAATGTCAGCACGATGCCTGCAACCGCCGCCACCGTCGTCAGCAACCGGGGGCGGAATGCAAAGGCGCCAAGAGTGATTACAGCCATCGGATTTCCGGTTGGGTTACACTGCGGCGCATAACATCATGCGCATCATCGTCATACTGTTCATCGCGATCATTTTCGCCAGCCTCGGCTCGGCGCTGTTTTACATGATCCGGGACAAGGGCACGACCGAGCGCACGGCAAAAGCGCTGACGGTCAGGGTGGCCCTGTCGGTCCTGCTGTTCCTGCTGCTGATGCTGGGCTTTCATTTCGGCCTGATCACCACGCGACTTTAGACACAAGCGGCGCACACTCGTTCCGGCATCCTTCCGCCGGTCCGCATCAAAAAAAACGCCGCGTTTCCCGCGGCGTCCAAATCCCCGTGTCGGGGGTACCTCCTCCCCGTGCGAACCGTGCTTCGCCGGCCTCTGAGCCGGACTGCGCGGTCCGCCGTCTTGATCCGTTACAGCCAGTAGACGACCACGAACAGGAACAGCCAGACCACGTCGACGAAGTGCCAGTACCAGGCCACGCCCTCGAAACCGAAGTGGTTGTCCGGCTTGAAGTGACCGGCGACGCTGCGGAACAGGATGACCCACAACATTATGGTACCGACCGTGACGTGGAATCCGTGGAAACCCGTCAGCATGAAGAAGGTCGCCCCGTAGGCGCCCATCGTCAGCTTGAGGTTCAGATCGCTGTAGGCATGGGAATATTCATAAATCTGGAAACCCAGGAAGATCATGCCGAGGGCGATGGTCAGGACCAGGCCCCAGATCAGATGGGTGCGGTTGTTTTTCAGCAGGCCCCAGTGCGCCCAGGTCAGGGTGACGCCCGAGGTCAGCAGCAGCGCGGTATTCAGCGCGGGAATGCCCCAGGCGCTCAGCGGCGAGAAGGTTTCCTTGATGCCGGGGCCGGTGGCCGGCCAGTCGGCCTTGAACCCGGGCCACAGGAACTCCTGATGAACCAGCGAACCGAGGTCCGGCACCGAAATGCTGCGCATGTAGAACAGCGCACCGAAGAAAGCGGCGAAGAACATGACCTCGGAAAAAATGAACCAGCTCATGCCCCAGCGGAAGGAAATATCGACCTGTTTGTTGTAGTTACCGCCCTCGGATTCATGTGCCACCGTGGTGAACCAGCCGGCAAACATGAAAAACAGGATCAGGAACCCGATGCCCAGCAGGGCATAACCCAGCGGCATGTGATTGACCGTGAACGATGCGCCAAAGCCCAGAAAGCCGATGGCGATCGAGGCCACGATCGGCCAGTGCGAAGGCTGCGGCAGGTAATAGTTGCCAGATGCTTGATTCGACATATTCACTTCTCCCCTGAATCCTTGTGTTCAATCACAATCGTGCGGCGGATCATCTCAGCACCAGCCGCACTACAGAAACCACAGTCCCCACGAACGTCGCCCCCGCAATCACGGCAACGATGATCACCTGCACCGGCGTCACCACGATCTTCTCGTGGTCGGCACGCTTGCGGATGCCGAGAAACGCCGACAGCACCATGCGCACCACCTGCAGCAGCGTGGCTTTTTGCGGAGCTTCTGCCATCGCAGTCATCACCCCTGTCCGCCGGCCTTCGGAATCGCCGCGCCCTTGACCTCGAAGAAGGTGTAGGACAACGTAATCGTGTTCACATCGGCCGGCAGCGCCGAATCAATCACGAACTGCACGGGCATGCGCTTGCCTTCACCCGCCTGCAGCGGCTGCTGCTTGAAACAGAAACATTCCAGCTTTTTCACAAACGGTGCCGCATGTTTGGGGCCGTAACTCGGAATCGCCTGCCCAACCACGGCATTCGCGCCGTTATTGCGGACGTCATATTCAATCTGGATCATCTCGCCCGGGTGAACCCGGACGCTGCGCTGCACCGGTTTGAAATCCCACTCAAGACCATGTGCATTCGAATCGAACTCCAGCGTCACCCAGCGCGTTTTGTCGATTTGCGTGTTCTCGACGGCCGCAGCGGGTTTGATCAGATTGTTGACGCCGGTCACTTCGCAGATCTTTTCGTAGAACGGCACCAGCAGGAAACCGAAGCCGAACATCGCCACCGCGAATATCGACAGGCGCGTCATCATCCGGCTGTTGGCGCGTTCGGTTTTAACGCTTTTCATTTCATCGTGCCAGCAGGTAGTACTTGATCATCACGCCGAAGAAGAACGCAGCAACAATCAGCCACAGCACAGTGGCCGTGCGACGGTTGTTGCGTTTGACTTCAAGCTGGTTCATCTCGGATTACTTGATGACCGGCGGCGTTTCGAAGCTGTGCCACGGCGCCGGGGTGGGCAGATGCGTCCACTCCAGGCTGTCCGCGCCGTCCCAGGGCTTGTCCGGCGCTTTTTCCCCGCTGGTGATGCACTTAATCACGATGTAGAGGAACAGCAGCTGCGACAGACCGAAACCGAAGGCACCGATCGACGAAATCATGTTGAACTCGGCGAACTGCAGCGCGTAGTCAGGGATGCGGCGCGGCATGCCGGCCAGACCCAGGAAATGCTGCACAAAGAAGGTGACGTTAAAGAACACCAGCGACAGCCAGAAGTGCCATTTGCCCAGCGTCTCGTTGTACATCTTGCCGGTCCACTTCGGCAGCCAGAAATAGATGCCGGCGAAAGCCGAGAACAGCGCGCCGGCAACCATCACGTAATGGAAGTGGGCAACCACGTAGTAGGTGTCATGCAGCTGGATGTCCACCGGCGCAATCGACAGCACCAGGCCGGTGAAACCGCCCAGCGTGAACAGGAACAGGAAGCCGAGCGAGAACAGCATCGGGGTCTCGAAACTCAGCGAACCCTTCCACATCGTCGCCACCCAGTTGAACACCTTGACGCCCGTGGGAACGGCAATCAGCGCCGTGGCGTACATGAAGTAGAGCTGTGCTTCCACCGGCATGCCGGCGGTGTACATGTGGTGCGCCCAGACCATGAACGACAGGATGGCGATCGACGCCGTGGCGTAGACCATCGAGGCGTAACCGAACAGCGGCTTGCGGGAGAACGCCGGGATGACCTGCGACACCACGCCGAAGGCGGGGATCGCGATGATGTACACCTCGGGGTGCCCGAAGAACCAGAAAATGTGTTGATAGAGAACGGGGTCGCCGCCGCCCGCCGCATTGAAGAAATGCGTGCCGAAGTGACGGTCGGTCAGCGTCATCGTGACCGCACCGGCCAACACCGGCATCACCGCTACCAGCAGGTAGGCGGTAATCAGCCAGGTCCAGCAGAACAGCGGCATCTTCATCAGCGTCATCCCGGGGGCGCGCATGTTGAGGATGGTGGTGATGATGTTGATCGAACCCATGATCGAGGAAATACCCAGCGTATGGACCGCAAAAATCGTCAGGTCCATGGCCGGGCCGGCCTGGGTCGACAGCGGGGCATACATGGTCCAGCCCACACCGGCACCGCCGCCCGGCATGAACTGCGCCGCGATCAGCAGGAATGCCGCCGGCGGCAGCAGCCAGAACGACAGGTTGTTCATCCGCGGGAACGCCATGTCCGGTGCGCCGATCTGCATCGGGATCAGCCAGTTCGCGAAGCCCACGAATGCCGGCATGATCGCGCCGAACACCATGATCAGGCCATGGTAGGTGGTCATCGAATTGAAGAAGTCCGGACGGACGATTTGCAGTCCCGGCTGGAACAGTTCTGCGCGAATGATCATCGCCATGGCGCCGCCGACCAGGAACATCGTGAAGCTGAACCACAGGTACATCGTGCCGATGTCCTTGTGGTTGGTCGACTTGACCCAGCGCATGATCCCGCTGGGCTTGTGTCCGTGATCGTCGTGGCCGTGGTCGTGAGAGTGTGCGTGTGCTGCGTCCATTGAGTTCTCCTGGAGCCTGAATTAGTTCCGTGCGGCTTTGATTTCGGCCGGGGCCACGGCTTCACCGGTCTTGTTCGACCAGTTGTTGCGTGTAAACGTGATCACACCGGCCAGATCGGCGTCGGACAGGTGTTTGAAGGAAGCCATTGCCGTGCCCTGCTTGCCGCCGAGAATCAGTTTGATCTGGTCAGCCTTGGGGCCGTTGACGACTTTCGAACCGGACAGCGCCGGGAACGACCCGGGAACGCCCATGCCGGTCGCCTGGTGGCAGGCGACGCAATTCTGTGCGTAGACCTTTTCACCGTGCGCTTTCAGTTCGTCCAGCGTCCAGCTCTTGTTCGGATCGACTTTTGCCGCAGCGATTTTTTTCTGCTGCGTGCCGACCCAGGCGGTGTACGCCGCCGGCTCCATCACTTCGACGACGATCGGCATGAAGCCATGGTCTTTGCCGCAGAGCTCCGCGCACTGGCCGCGGTAGATGCCGGGTTTTTCAGCCTTGAACCAGGTGTCGCGGATGAAACCGGGAACGGCGTCCTGCTTGACCGCCAGCGCCGGCACATACCAGGCGTGGATCACGTCGGCTGCGGTGGTCAGGATGCGGATTTTCTTGCCGACCGGAACCACCAGATGATTGTCCGTCTCGAGCAGGTAGTTCGGGTTGGCATTGCGGCCTGCAACATCGGTGCCGTCAATCTGGGCGCGCGGCGTGGACAGGGTGCTGTAGAAACTGATGCCTTCGCCCTCGCCCTTCAGGTAGTCATAGCCCCACTTCCACTGATAACCGGTCGCCTTGATCGTCATGTCGGCTTCGGAAGTGTCGCGCATCGTGACCAAGGTTCCGGTGGCGGGAACCGCCATAGCGATCAGGATCACGAACGGGATCAGGGTCCAGGCCACTTCCACTGCGGTGTTCTCATGGAACTGGGCGGCCTTGTGTCCGACCGACTTGCGGTGCTTGAACACGGCATAGAACATGAATCCGAATACACCGACGAAAATCACAAAGCAGATTGCCGTGATGATCGAGTGCAGATCGTAAATTTTCTCGCCCAGCAACGTATGCGGCGTCTGCAGATTGAGCTTGTATTCAGCCCACGCTGCGAACGACCAGAAAAACAGCGCGCCTGCCGCCGCCCAACGCTTGATCCCCTTGATGCTCATGCTTCCCCCGCTTTTGTAACCCGATTGTCCACTAAAACCGATGTCCGGCCAGACGGCTGCGCAATGCCTGCGCCAGCGCCTGCCGGCTTTCCTCGCTGCAAAACCGCCCGATGGCGACTTCCCTGCCGTGTGAACGCAGGGCAAACATACCCGCATTTCCGTTCACCAGCCGCACCCAGCAGCGATTGAACTCAAACTGTCTCGACTGCCCCTGCTCCCTGATTTCGACGAGTACGCGGTCGCCGTCAAACGCCAGACGCTCAAAATCTCCCGAACGTTTGGCCGTCCACCACGCCGCAATGCCCAGACCTGCGATTTCGACACCGGCAAACGGTATGACCAGCCAGGCTCCGGCAACTGCAAACCCGACCGCCACCAGCGTCAAAAACAGGGCTAAGGAACCGAAAATCAGTTTCAGCAGGCGCCAGTCCAGCGAACTGCAATGGCGCCTGAAATACGTAAATTCGGCACCGACTTCCGCAAAATCCGCATCGTAATGGGGCTCTGTGGTCACTGGCGCCGAGTATCCTTTTAACCGCGCGGACTTTATCACACCGGAAGGGACGGTCGCAACCGAAATGCCCTCTAAAAACAGCCGGTTTTCGCTCTTAAATAGCCTCATTAATGCGCTTGATGTCCAGCGCTTTTGTCACGCGATCGATGACGGGTTTTTGTGCGTGTTTAACAATCCCCAGCAGCGGCGCCGGAATCCGTTCGCGCAGGGTTTCCAGATTCTGCGCGCGGCGCGCCATCGACGGATCAATCGCGTTGGCAATCCACCCGGCAATGCGCAAACCCCGCACCTGCGCCGCCTCGACAGTCAGCAGGGCATGGTTGAGGCAACCCAGACGCAGGCTGACCACCAGCAGCAGCGGCAAATCCAGCTGTTGCGGGATTTCCGCCGCGTTGAAACGGGGGGCCAGAGGCACCAGTAAACCGCCGACGCCTTCAACCACTACAAGGTCGCTTCGCGCCGCGATCTGTGCGTAACAGCGCGCAACCACGCTCATCCGGATGATTTGCCCCGCCTCGCGCGCGGCCAGATGGGGGGCGATCGGCGGCGTAAAACAATAGGGATTCATGATCTTGCGGGGCACATCAACGTTGGCGGCGGCACGCAATTGCTCGACATCCTCGTTGTAACGAATGCCCCGGCGCAGCCGCGCACCCGCGGCGACCGGTTTCATTCCCGCCGCCTGCAGACCAAGGGCCGCCAGCCCGCGCAGCAGCGCGCAGGCGACCAGGGTTTTACCGACCCCGGTGTCGGTACCGGCAATGAAAATTCCCCGCCCCGGCATCTCAGCCGCCACCAACCGGTTTGATATCGATCACCGACCGGCCGCCGGGACCGAGCCGCGGCATCGGCCGCCAGGCATGGCCGTAAATCACCTCGAAGGTCGCCGGCAGCTTGCCGTCGCGGCGAAAACCTTCGTACTTGCGCTCGACAGCCGCCAGCCACTGCTTGCCGGACAATGCCGCAGGCCGGTTCTCGGCAGCGTTGTGCGCGCCGATCGCTTTCAGATCACGCATCACCGCCCGCGCGTCGTCATAGGTCAGCGTAAACGTTTCCATGTCAATCACCGGGTCGGCGAAGCCGGCTTCGACCAGCATGTCACCGATGTCATGCATGTCGGTGAAACGGTTGACATGCGGATGGCCATCGGTATCCGCCTGCGCCGTACGCAACTCCTTCAGCGTATCGGGCCCGAAAGTAGTGAACAGAAACAAACCGCCTGGTGCGAGCACGCGGCGCATTTCGGCAAAAGCGCGGGGCAGCGTGTTGACCCATTGCAAAGCCAGATTGCTCCAGGCGAGATCGATGCTGCCGCCGGCCAGCGGCAACTGCTCGAGATCACCGCAGACAACCAGCGGTCCGCGGCGCAACAGCCGTTGATGCCATGACAACGCGGCGCGCGCCTGGCGCAGCATACCCGGCGCAATGTCCAGAGCGATCACGCGTGCAGACGGATAACGTGCACCCAGCCCCTGCCAGGCATTGCCCGTGCCGCAACCGGCATCAAGAATGCGCTGCGGCGCATGGCGGATGAAATCCAGCCGCTCCAGACTGCGTTTGCAGACCTCATGCTGCAGCACAGCCGCAGCATCGTAGCTGGCGGCGGCACGCTCAAAAGAGCGGCGGACCGCGCGTTTGTCGATCACTACCGGGTCACTCATTGCAGAACTCCGCGATCATGCGACCGAAGGCCTCCGGATCGGAAACAAAAGGCGCGTGCGCCGCACCGGATATCCGTACAAGACGCGCATCGGCCAGCTTCGCCGCAAGATATTCACCGGCCTCAAGCGGCGTAATGCGATCGCAGTCGCCGTGCACCACCAGCGCGGGTTGAGCAATATCCTGCAGCACCGTGCGCAGATCGGTGTCGCGCAGCCAGTCCAGCGTGCGCATCAGTGCAGGCCCTTCTGCATCCGGACGCGCACCCAGTGCCGCCTCCAGCTGGCGCGCCACCTTGCGGGCCTGTGCATCACCCTGGGTTTCCAGCAACAGAAAACGGCGCAGGGCCTGCGCAGCATCCGTCGCGACCAGCCCGGCAAAACTGCTGAACGCCTCAGCATCCATGCCGTGCGGCCAGTCCGGTGCGGTGACGAATCGCGGCGTCGTCGAAACCAAGATCAGTTTCCGGATTCGCCGCGGATAACGCTGTGCCCATTGCAACGCCAGCTGTCCGCCGAGCGACCAGCCGGCCACCACGCACTGCTCGGGAACCATCGCCGCCAGACGGTCGATGACCTCATTCATCGAGCGATCAACACCGCCTTCAGCCGGATAGTCCGGGGCGATCACGGTGTGCCCCAGATCCATGCGCGCAATCACTTCCCCCCACACGCCGGCATGCGCGCCCCAGCCGTGCAGCAATACCAGCGGCAAGGCGCTCATGCTGCAGCCATCAGGGTTTCCACCAGCCGTACTACATCGGCGGTCTGGTGATCAGCCGACAGCGAAATGCGCAGCCTCGCCGTGCCCTGCGGCACCGTCGGCGGACGGATCGCCGGCACCAACAAACCCGCCGCCGCCAGTTTCGCCGACAGCGCCAGCGCTTCATCGTTGCCGCCGACCAGCAGCGGCTGGATCGGCGTATCGGAAACCATCAACTGCCAGGGTGCGGCAGCAAGCCCTTCCCGCAATTGCAGGATCAACGCCCGCAGACGTTCACGCCGCCATTCATCCGCTTCGATGATTTGCAGGCTGGTCAGCAGCGCATGCGCCAGCAGCGGCGGCGTTGCGGTGGTGTAGATATAGGTTCTTGCGTTCTGGATCAACGTTTCGATCAGCGTTTCATCGCCGGCGACAAAGGCACCGGCAACACCTGCGGCCTTGCCCAGCGTTGCCATATAGATGATGCGATCCGAGGCAATGCCGCAATGCGCCAGCGTGCCGCGCCCCGCTTCACCGAGCACACCGAAACCATGGGCGTCATCGATAAACAGATAAGCA
>CBHTVL010000040.1:0-9577 GCA_966096475.1 uncultured Burkholderiales bacterium | reverse complement strand
GCCGTTCTTGATATGAATTTTCATCGCGATCAGTTCCCGGCGAGGATGCTCATGACCGCCATGCGGATGGCGATGCCGAAGGTAACCTGGGGCAGGATCACCGACTGGCGGCCGTCGGCAACGCTGGAGTCGATTTCCACACCGCGGTTCATCGGGCCCGGATGCAGCACGATGGCGTCGGGTTTGGCCAGCGCCAGTTTGTCCTGGGTGAGGCCGTAGTATTTGAAAAACTCCTGCGCCGACGGCAGCAGAGCGCCTTTCATGCGCTCGTTCTGCAGGCGCAGCATCATCACCACATCAACATCCTTGAGTCCCTGCCGCATGTCGGCATGCACCTGCACGCCGAGGCGGTCAACGTGGGCAGGCAGCAGCGTCTTCGGACCGATGACACGGATTTCAGGACAGCCCAGCGTGGTCAGCGCGTGGATCTGCGAACGCGCGACGCGCGAGTGCAGGATGTCGCCGATGATGGCCACGCGCAGCTTGGTGAAGTCGCCCTTGTAGTGGCGGATGGTGTACATGTCGAGCAGGCCCTGCGTCGGATGCGCATGGCGGCCGTCGCCGGCATTGACCACATGGATGTCGGGTGCGACATGTTTGGCAATCAGGTACGGCGCGCCGCTGGCGGCATGGCGCACGATGAACATGTCAGCCTGCATCGCCGACAGATTGGCCACGGTATCGAGCACCGTTTCGCCCTTGCTCTGTGAAGAGACGTTGATGGCCAGGTTGATGACGTCGGCCGACAGCCGCTTGGCGGCGATTTCGAATGTCGTGCGCGTGCGGGTCGAGGCTTCAAAGAACAGGTTGAACACCGCCTTGCCGCGCAGCAAGGGTACTTTTTTGACTTCGCGCTGGGTGACGCCGACGAAGGATTCCGCGGTATCGAGGATCTGCCGCAGGATGTCCGCGGGCAGGCCTTCCAGCGACAGCAGGTGATGCAGTTCGCCGTTTTTGTTGAGTTGCGGATTTGCCGGATCAAGCCACATATTCAGTCCCGGGTCAGTTTCAGAGCCAGCCGGCCCTGGGGATCGCGTGTCAGTTCGATGCTTTCGCCGGGCGCCACGCTGACGTCTGCGCCGGAGAAATCGGCGGAAACCGGCAATTCGCGCCCGCCGCGGTCGACCAGTGTCGCCAGACGGACGCGTGCGGGACGACCGTAGTCGAAGAGCTCATTGACGGCGGCGCGGATGGTGCGTCCGGTGTAGAGCACGTCGTCGACGATGATCACGTCGCAGCCGTCGATGTCGAAGGGGATATCCGAGCTTTTGACGTTGCGCCGCAGACCCTTCTTGTTGAAGTCGTCGCGGTAAAACGAAACGTCGAGGGTGCCAAGGGGAAGTTTGAGGCCCAGCGCCTGGTGCAGGCGTTCGGCGAGCCAAACACCGCCGGTATGAATACCCACCAGCCCGGTGTTCGGCCCGACTGCGGGCCGCATCCGGTCTGTCAGTGATGCGAGCAGTTGCTCGGCATCTGGGAGCGGGTTACCCAGCATGGCAGTGGCACATATGCGGGCCGTAGCCTAACACAATCACCCCGCTGTTAAAACGCCGCGGCACGGTTCAAAGCGGGTTTTTTTGCGGCGGCGTCTCGAACCAGCTGCGCAGGATTTCCGCGGCGGCCGCGGCATCGAGCATCGCCGCCCGGCGGTCCGCCTTGGCGCCGCCTTCACGCAGGGCGGCTTCGGCGGCATGCGAGGTCAGGCGTTCGTCGATGAATTCCACCGGCAGATTGAAGCGGCCGTGCAGGCGCTGGCCGAAACGCCGCGCCAGCCGCCCGGTTTCATGGGCGCCGCCGTCATCGTGGCTGGCGACACCCACCACCAGCAGTACAGGCTGCCATTCGGCAAGCAGCGCGGCGATTTTGGCGAAACGGGTGTCGTTGTCTTCGGCGGCGATGACCGTCAGCGCGTGCGCGATACCCAGGCTGATTTCACCGGTGGCGACGCCGATGCGCTGTTCGCCGAAATCGAACGCCAGTACTGCGCCCTGCGCCGGTCGCGGATTCACGCGTGGCCGGCCACGTCCGACAGATTGGCGTAATCGACGCCGAGCAGCTGCATCGCCGCCGGAAGCCGCTCTTCGGCCGGAAGATCGAACAGGATGCCGTTGCGTGCCGGCACGGTGAGCCAGGCGTTCTGTGCCAGCTCATGTTCCAGCTGACCCGGGGCCCAGCCGGCGTAACCCAGTGTCACCAGGATCTGTTCCGGTCCGTCACCGCGCGCGACCGCCTCAAGGATGTCCTTGGACGTGGTCAGGCCGATGCTGCCACTGATGGTCAGCGTCGACTGCCAGGCGCCGACGGGACTGTGCAGTACGAAGCCGCGGTCGACCTGCACCGGCCCGCCGAAATGCACCGGCACACCCTTGAAGCTGCCGCGGTCCGGCAGAATTTTGACCTGCTCGAGCAGTCCCTGCAGATTCATGTCCATCGGACGGTTGACGACGATGCCCAGTGCACCGTTTTCGTTGTGCTCGCACACCAGGGTCAGCGTGCGCGCGAAATGCGGGTCAACCATGGCAGGCATGGCGATCAGGAAATGCTGGGTGAGGTCGACGCTGGTCATAAGGCGATCTATTGTAAAGCCGGGTAACGGCAGCGACAATTGAAGTTCTGTCTCCATGTTTCATTTCGCTGCGCCGTCGCAGCATTCATCAGTGACCGATTTCCCCATGAGCCAGTTCGATGCCGCGCTGATGTGGTTCCGCCGCGATTTGCGCAGCGAGGACAACGCCGCGCTTTTTGCCGCCTTAAAAGACAGCCGGCGCGTTTATTGTGTCTTTGTCTATGACACTGAAATCCTGGGTGCCTTGCCGACGCGCAAGGACCGTCGCGTGGAATTTATCTGCCAGTCGGTCACCGAGCTCGGGCACGCGCTGGAAAAAGCCGGCGGACAGCTGATGACCCTGCACGGCGCGGCGCGGACGGAGATCCCGCGTCTTGCCGCGACGCTTGGTGTACAGGCGGTTTATGCCAATCACGATTACGAACCGGCGGCGTTGGCGCGCGATCAGGCGGTGGCGCGTGGGCTGCAGGAATCAGGCATTGCCTTGCTGACGCGCAAGGATCAGGTCATTTTCGAGAAGGATGAAGTGCTGACTTTGGGCGGCACACCGTTCTCGGTGTTCACGCCGTACAAAAATGCCTGGCTGAAAAAACTGGAGCCGTTTTTTGTAAAGGCTTACCCGGTCGAGCGTTATACCTCGCATCTCGCCAAAGCGCCGGCGCATCAGCGCATGCTCACGCTTGCCGACATCGGCTTTGAGCCGACCAATCTGCAGGCCCTGGGTATCAGCGGCGGCGCGACAGCAGGAAAAAAACTGCTGGACGATTTTCTGCCGCGCATGGCGCGTTATCGCGACAGTCGCAATTTTCCGGCGAAAAAAGGTCCGTCCTATCTGTCCGTCCATTTGCGTTTCGGCACAGTGTCGATCCGCGCGCTGGCGCGCGCGGCCTGGCCCGGCAGCGGCGGTGCTTCCGGTGAAGGTCCGGCAACCTGGTTGTCGGAACTGGTGTGGCGCGATTTTTATTTCATGATCCTGCACCATCATCCGCATGTGGTGTCGCGCGCATTCAAGCCGGCCTACGATGCCATTCAGTGGCCCAATGATAAAAAGCTGTTTGCGGCCTGGTGCGAGGGCCGAACCGGTTATCCGATTGTTGATGCGGCGATGCGCCAGCTCAATCAGACCGGGTACATGCACAACCGGTTGCGCATGATCGCGGCGTCCTTTCTGGTCAAGGACCTGCATGTCGACTGGCGTTGGGGTGAAAAATACTTTGCGGACCAGCTCAACGATTTTGATCTGTCGGCGAATAACGGCGGCTGGCAGTGGGCGGCTTCAACCGGTTGCGATGCACAGCCTTATTTCCGTATTTTCAATCCGGTGTCGCAGTCGGAACGTTTCGATGCGGAAGGCGCATTCATCCGCCGCTATGTTCCGGAGCTTGCGGGCTGCGACAAACGCGCCATTCACGCGCCCTGGGAAATGACTTTGCTGGAGCAGCAGGGCGCCGGCGTGATCATCGGCAAGGATTACCCGGCGCCGGTGGTCGAGCACGCCGCCGCAAGGCTGCGGGCGCTCGAGATGTTCAAGGCGGTGAAGGGTTGAAAGTGGAACCAGGAACGATTATTTGCGCCAGAACACCGGCGTGAACACGATCAGCACCGTGAACAGTTCCAGGCGGCCGAGCAGCATCGCGAAGGTGCAGACCCAGGTCTGGAAATCCGACAGCACGGCATAGGTGGTCGCGGGCCCGACTTTGTGCAGCCCGGGGCCGGTATTGTTGATGCTCGCGACAATGGCGCTGAATGAAGTCAGGTCATCCAGTCCGCTGGCCATCATCACCAGCGTCATCGCGACGATGCTGGCGACATAGATGAACAGGAAGGCCAGCACCGAAAAAATGACCTTGTTTTCCATGACCTGTCCGCCGAGTTTTGCCGGCACGGCGGCGGTCGGGTGCAGCAGTTTCACGAACTCGCGATAGACCTGGATGTAGAGCAGTTGCGCGCGGATCATTTTGATGCCGCCGCCGGTCGAGCCCGAGCAGGAGGCGAAACTGCACAGAAACAGCATCCACATCGGCGCGAATATCGGCCACAGGTTGTAATCGGTGCTGGCGTAACCCGTGGTGGATGCGATCGAAACCACATTGAAACTCGCATAACGCAGCGACGTCATCAGGTCGGGGTAGATACCCATCCAGTCGAGATAGAGTGCGATGCCCGCGCAGCTCGCCAGCATGATGCCCATGCACCATGCGAGTTCAGGGTCGACGCGGTAAGGCGCGATGCTTTTCGAACGCAGGGCGAGGAAGTGCGAGCCGAAGTTGATGCTGGCAATCAGCATGAATACGATGGCGACTGCTTCAATGACTGGCGAATCCCAATAACCGAAGCTGGCGTCATGGCTGGAAAAACCGCCCAGTCCCATGGTTGAAAACATGTGCACCACGGCATCAAACCACGTCATCCCGGCGAGGTAGTAGGCGACCGCGCAGGCGGCTGAGATGATGGCGTAAACCACCCAGAGGCCTTTCGCTGTTTCGGTGATCCGCGGCGTCATCTTGGCGTCTTTCATCGGCCCCGGTGTTTCCGCCTTGAAAATCTGCCGGCCGCCGATGCCCAGCAGCGGCAGGATGGCTACCGCCAGCACGATCAGGCCCATGCCGCCGAGCCAGACCAGCAGGCAGCGCCAGAAATTGAGTGAAGGCGCCAGCGTGTCGAGATCGGACAGCACCGTCGAGCCGGTGGTGGTCAGGCCCGACATGGTTTCAAAATAGGCGTCGGTGAATGTCAGCCCGGGAATCGCCAGCAGCAGCGGCAAAGTGGCGAAGGCTGCGCCGCCGCACCAGGCCAGCACCACCAGCAGGATGCCGTCGCGCGGCGTCAGATCGCGTTTGTTGTGGTGCGTGCCCAGCCACATTGCGCAGCCGACGGCAAAATTGACGATCATTGAGATGACAAAGGCCTGGGTAGCGCCATCGTCATGGAAGAAAGAGACGCCCAGCGGCAGCAGATGCGACAGGCTCATCACCATCGCGATCAACCCGAGGTACGGGAAAACCGTCAACAGAGCGGTCACAGAAAGCCCACGCTGACCTGGAACAGCCGTTCGACCTGCGGCACCGTACGCTTGTTCACGACGAACACGATCGCATGGTCGTCGGGTTCAATCACCGTATCGTGGTGGGCGATCAGCACCTGATGCTCGCGGGTGATCTTGCCGTCATTGCCTTCGCGTTCATGGCTGCGCACGATGGCGCCGATGGTCGCGCCTTTCGGCAGATCAATCTCTTCAATACGGCGGCCGACTACCTTGGATGACTTGGCATCGCCGTGGGCAACGAGTTCCAGTGCTTCGGCGGCGCCGCGGCGCAGGCTGTGTACGGCCACGCAGTCACCCTGGCGCACATGCGCGAGCAGGGTGCCGATGGTGGCCTGTGCCGGCGAGATCGCGATATCGATCTGTCCGGCCTGCACCAGATTGACGTAGGAGCCGCGGTTGATCAGCGCAACGACGCGGCGTGCGCCCATGCGCTTGGCGAGCAGCGAGGACATGATGTTGTTCTCGTCGTCGTTGGTCAGCGCACAGTAGATATCCATGTCACCGATGTTTTCGGTCTGCAGCAGTTCCTCGTCGGTGACATCGCCGACCAGCACCAGCGACTTGCCGAGATCGGCAGCGAGCCGCTCAGCGGCGGGTTTGCTGAATTCGATGATTTTGACGTCGTAACGGCTTTCGATGGCACTGGCCAGCCGCCGGCCGATATTGCCGCCGCCGCCGATCATCACGCGTTTCACCGGTTTGTCCATGCGCCGCAGTTCGCGCATGACGCCGCGGATGTCTGCGGTGGCGGCAATGAAGAACACTTCATCGCCGACCTCGATCACGGTTGTTGCATCGGGAATGATCGGGCTGTCCTGGCGGAAAATCGCCGCCACCCGCGTATCGAGATTGGGCAGGTGTTTGCGGATGGTCTGCAATTCCTTGCCGACCAGCGGGCCGCCGTGAAAGGCGCGCACCGCGACCAGGCTGACACGGCCTTCGGCGAATTCCAGCACCTGCAGCGATTCCGGGAATTCGATCAGCTTGGCGATGTAATCCGTCAGCACCTGTTCCGGACAGATGACGGTATCAACCGCGAAGTTTTCCGGCGTGAACATTTCCGGATGCGACAGATAATCCGTGGCGCGGATGCGCGCGATCTTGGTCGGGATGTTGAACATCGTCGCGGCGAGCTTGCAGGCGACAAGATTGGTTTCGTCGCTTTGCGTGACGGCCAGCAGCATGTCGGCGTCGCGTGCACCTGCACGCTCGAGGATTGCCGGATGCCCGGCATTGCCGACGACAGTGCGCAGATCGAGGCGGTCCTGCAGCTTGCGCAGGCGACCGGCATCGGTATCCACCACGGTGATGTCATTGGCCTCGGACACCAGATTCTCGGCAACGGAACTGCCGACCTGACCGGCTCCCAGGATGACGATGCGCACAGCAGATTCTCCCCAGCGAATGGTTGGCGGCACAAAGATGCCGCAGCCCATCCGGAAAAAGAGCGCAATTGTATACCTGCCCTCCTGCGGGAGTGGTCTTGACCGGGCGCTGCTATGGCATAATTCCGGTTTGGAAAAGACGTGCTAACCCATTGACTAGAATATACTTTCCGGATCCGATCCCGGACCATGGCCTGTGCTGGCTCCCGTCTGCGAAGGCGCATCACGTGGCTCATGTGCTGCGTCTGGCGCCGGGCGACGCGGTGACGCTGTTCGACGGGCAGGGCAATGCCTGGGACGCCGTGATCAGCAAATGTGCGCGCGGCGATGTCAGCGTGCAGCTGAAGGGCCGTCGCGAAGAAGACCGTGAATCACCGCTGCAGCTGACGCTGGCGCAGGCGGTGTCCAGCGGCGAGCGCATGGACTACACCATCCAGAAAGCGGTGGAGCTGGGCATCAGCGCCATCCAGCCGTTGATGGCGGAGCGTTGCGTGGTGCGGTTGTCGGGTGAGCGTGCCGCCAAGCGCGTGGCGCACTGGCAGGGCATCGTTGCCGCATCCTGCGAGCAGTGCGGACGCAACCGGGTGCCGGTGGTCAAACCGCTGCTGTCGCTGCGCGACTGGCTGGATGCGGCCGCGGCGACGGGCGGTACGCGACTGTTGCTGGCGCCGGACGGGCCTGCGGTGTTGCGGGAACTGCCGCGACCCGCAGGCATGGTGACCGTGCTTGCCGGACCGGAAGGCGGATTTACCGCGAGCGAAGCCGCGGACGCGGTACGTTTCGGTTTTCAGCCGCTGCAGCTCGGCCCGCGCGTGCTGCGCACCGAAACCGCGGCGGTTGCGCTGCTGGCGGCGATGCAGGCGCTGTGGGGTGATTTTTAGAATGCGGCTTTCCGCGCACCGGGAAACCGCATACCATCGATTGGATCAGGCGTTGCTGATTTGAAGACGCTGCAAGGGGAGACTTCCATTTCCACCCAGAAAAAACAGACCCGGACCCGGCAGGATGCGGACAAACGGCAGGCCGCGCGTCCCCGGCTGTCCGCGCAGGACCGCTTCATTGACTGGTTCCAGTCGGTTGCGCCGTACATCCACGCCTTCCGCGGCAAGGTGTTTGTCATTGCCTTCGGCGGCGAAGTGGTGGCCGACGGCCGCTTTTTCCATCTGACGCACGATCTGAATCTGTTGGCGGCGCTGGGCGTGAAGCTGGTGCTGGTCCACGGTTCGCGGCCGCAGATCGAGGCCAAGCTCAAGGCGCAGAAAGTGCGCAGCCGTTTTGCCGGCAAGCTGCGCATCACCGACGGGCCTGCGCTGGAAGCCGCGATGGAAGTCGCCGGCAAGCTGCGCGTGCAGATCGAGGCGCTGCTGTCGATGGGCCTGCCCAATTCGCCGATGGCCGGCGCGCATATCCGCGTGGCCGGCGGCAACTTTGTCACTGCGCGGCCTATCGGCGTGGTCGACGGTGTCGACCTGATGCATACCGGTGAAGTGCGCAAAATTGATGCGGTCGCCATCGAGCGCCGGCTGAAGGATGACGATCTGGTGGTGCTGCCGCCGCTGGGTTACTCGCCGACCGGAGAAGTCTTCAATCTGGCGATGGGTGATGTGGCTGCTGCGACCGCTGTTGCACTGAAAGCCGACAAACTGATTTTCCTGATGGAGTCCGCCGGTGTTGCCGGCAGCCGCGGCGAGCTGCTGCGAGAACTGACCGTGCGCGAAGCGCAGGGCCTGCTGTCGAAGGGGCGCGTGCAGTCCGAGGAAATGCAGTCCTATCTGCCGGCGGCGGTACGCGCCTGCGAGCAGGGCGTCGGTCGCGCGCACCTGATTTCCGGGCATCTCGACGACAGCCTGCTGCTGGAGCTGTTTACGCACAAGGGTGTCGGCACGCTGCTGACGCCGGACCCGATTGAAACGTTGCGCCATGCCAAGATCGACGATATCGGCGGCATTCTGGGCTTGTTGGAACCGCTGGAAGCGGACGGCATTCTGGTCAAACGCAGCCGCGATCTGCTGGAAATGGAAATCGACCGTTTCTGGGTGCTCGAACACGACCGGATGATCATCGGCTGTGCCGCGCTGTATCCGTTTTCGGATGAGCGGGCGGGTGAACTGGCCGGTCTGGCCGTACATCCGGATTTCCGCGGTCGCGGCGCCGGTGAGCGGTTGATGGAAGCCATTGAAAAGCGTGCCAAGGGATTGCGGCTGAAACAGCTGTTTGTACTGACCACCCGCGCCGAGCACTGGTTTGTCGAGCGCGGCTTTGTTGAAACCGGCGTCAGCGCCCTGCCGCAGAAAAAGAAGGAACTCTACAATTACCACCGCCGTTCGGTGGTACTGACCAAGCGGCTCTGATGCCGTCTGATCTATCGCAACAAATCCGTAACATTAAAGTTTTATGATGGGAGCATAAGATGGCGCGTCAGGTAATGTGCGTGAAACTGAAGCGGGAAGCGGAAGGGCTGGATTTCCCGCCCTATCCCGGCGACCTGGGGCGGCGCGTGTTTGAAAACGTGTCGAAAGAAGCCTGGAAAAACTGGCTTGAGCAGCAAAAGATGCTGGTCAATGAAAACCGGCTGAATCT
>CBHTVL010000039.1:0-9582 GCA_966096475.1 uncultured Burkholderiales bacterium | reverse complement strand
CGGTGCCGCTGCTGTGCTCAATCAGTTTCGGTACGCCGCTGCGGCTGCAACCCGGCGAAGACAAGGAAACTTTCCTGGCGCGCATCCGCGACGCCCTGCTCGCCACGATGCGCGACGCGCGCCCTTCCGAGTCATGACGCCATGACGCATTTCCAGGGCACATTACTGATCGCCGCCGGCGTATTTCTGCTGCTGGTCGGGGCATCGGCACTGGGGGCATGGCTGAAACTCGTGCGCGTTGAAGGCCGGCCGCACTCGCTGATCGACAACATGAACCAGCGCATCCAGGCCTGGTGGACGATGACCGTCACCATCGGCCTGGCGCTGATCGCGGGACGCATCGGCGTGGTGGTGCTGTTCGCCTTTGTGTCGTTCACGGCGTTGCGCGAGTTCCTCACCATCGCACCGACGCGCCGCGGCGACCATCAGCCGCTGGTGATGGCTTTTTTTGTCGCACTGCCCTTCCAGTATTTCCTGGTCGGCGTGGAATGGCCGGGTCTGCACGAAGTGTTCATTCCCGTTTACGCCTTCCTCTTTCTGCCCATCCTGTCGGCGGTCAAGTCCGACACGCGCAACTTCATGGAACGCAGCGGCACCATCCAGTGGGGACTGATGGTCACGGTGTTCTGCATTTCACACATTCCGGCACTGCTCAGTCTGCACATTCCCGGTTACGAGCAGCGCAATGCATTCCTGATCGTGTTTCTGGTACTGATCGTGCAGGGCGGCGACATCCTGCACCATGTCTGCAGCCGCTTTTTCGGCAAGCACCAGATTGCGCCGCAGGTCTCGCCGAACAAAACCGTTGAAGGTTTCATCGGCGGCATCGCCGCATCCGTGATCCTCGGCATGCTGCTGTCGTGGATGACGCCGTTCACCATCGGTGAAGCTGCAGGGGTGTCGCTCGCCGCCACGGTGTTGGGTTTTTTCGGTGGCCTCGTTCTTTCCGCGATGAAACGCGACCGCGGCGTCAAAGACTGGGGAACAAACATCGAAGGCGGCGGCATGCTCGATCGCGTGGCCTCCGTCTGTTTTGCCGCGCCGGTTTATTTTCATCTGGTGCGTCACTGGTGGTCGGTGTGATTTTTTCCACAAACATTTTGTAAAACCTCCGGCGCGATAGCCGACCGCACATCTCCCCCGATCAGCTTATTCCATCACCGTAAGCATATGTATTAAATAGGTTTTTCCAGAGATCCCCGTCGATCATCCCGGCCGCAAACTTATCAGTTTGTTAGGTTTGTGCAGGTCTTGCGCGATCAGTAACTTAGGCCGCGTATCTGAAACAGGGGAATCACCACATGCGCTGTTCACACTCGAATTGCGCATGACCAGCCGCGAGGCAAGCCGAACGGGTTCAGCGTAAACCCGGCGTCATCAACCGGCAGTACTCGTGAGCCACCCTTGGCTCGGCATTGAACAACAACAAGCAGCCAGATACCGCATGCACATCAGCCATGCGCGGGCAAACACGCCCCGGATTAGGGTCAGGGAGAGTTTTATGGACATGAGCGACATGACAAATCGGGCCGCCGTCAAAGTGCTGATCATTGATGACAGCAATACGATACGGCGCAGCGCCGAGATGTTTCTGCGCCAGGCCGGGTATGAAGTCATCCTCGCCGAGGACGGCTTTGACGCACTGTCGAAAATCAGCGACCACCAGCCGCGCATCATTTTTGTCGATGTGATGATGCCGCGCCTCGACGGTTACCAGACCTGTGCGCTGATCAAACAGAACCCCCGGTACCGCAACACCCCGGTGATCATGCTGTCGAGCAAGGACGGCCTGTTCGACCGCGCGCGCGGCAGGCTCGCCGGCTCAGACCGCTATCTGACCAAGCCTTTCAACAAGGAAGGGCTGGTGCAGGCCGTCATGGACTACACCCGCGAAGCCGTTCCCGCCTGAACCGATTCAAGCCTGCAATTTCCTCTCTCCTAGGAGACTCCGCCATGCCGATCAAAAACATTCTCGTCGTTGATGACTCCGCAACCGACCGTCAGCACCTGACCGACATGCTGGTCAAAAACGGCTACAAGGTGTTCGGTGCCGACAGTGCCGCCGACGGACTCGCCAAAGCCCAGCAACTGCAGCCGGATCTGGTGCTGATGGACATCGTGATGCCGGGTCAGAACGGTTTTCAGGCGACGCGCGCGCTGACCCGGGCCAATGACACCAGCCACATTCCCGTCATCATCTGCTCTTCCAAAGGCCAGGAAACCGACCGGGTCTGGGGACTGCGCCAGGGCGCGAAAGACTATGTCGTCAAGCCGATCAACCCCGGCGATCTGCTGAGCAAGATTTCGGCGCTGGGCTGAGATGAGCGCCTCGACCTCACTGCGCGACTACCAGCGCACGCTGTCCGCCCGACTGGTCAACCCCGATGCCGCGCAGTCCGCCACCCGGCTGGGCGTGCAGGCCGGCGCCACGCGCTGGCTGATTGATCTGGCCGATACCGCCGAAGTCATTCCCGCGCCGGCGCTGGCCTCCGTGCCGCTGACCCGCAACTGGTTTCTCGGCGTCACCAGCGTGCGCGGCAATCTGTACGGGGTGGTCGATTTCCGCGGATTCACCGAAGGCGTTGCGACCGTTCCGACCGAACACACCCGCCTGCTGCTGCTGGCCGACAAATACCGCATCTACAGCGGACTGCTGGTTGACCGTGTGCTCGGCCTCTACCGCGAAGACCAGTTGCAGGCTACCGCGGGTGACGCGGCATCGCCATGGGCGACGGCAAGGCTGCTCGATGAGCAGTCCCGTCCCTGGCTGCATCTGGGCGTCAGCCGGCTGGTCGCCCATGCCGATTTCCTGCAGGTCGGTGCCTGAACAACAACGATTCATCACTACAAGACAAACCGGGGTTCATCATGAAAAAAATTCTGCATGCCTTGCCGTTCCGGAAATTCTTCAGTGAAGCCGAAAGTGCCGGCCTGACCGGGCAGCCCGCGACGGAAACCAACGCCCGCAGCCTGCCGGTGATCGGACAGTGGCCCGTCGCCCGACAGTTCCAGCTGCTGCTGGCCCTGCTCGCCGGCCTGCTGCTGGCGGCCGTCGTGATGATCTCGCTGCATAACCGCGAGGCGGCGCAATCTGCGGCCTACATCTCCACCGCCACCGAAATGCAGATGCTGTCGCAGCGCATGGCCAACAGTGCGCAGCAGGCGGCGCAGGGTGTGCCTTCATCATTCGCCCAGCTGCGTGACAGCCGCGACCTGTTTGCGACCGACCTCAAACTGCTGCAGGAGGGCGGCGAACGCAACGGTGTCACGGTATCGCCTTCCCCCGACTCCGCGCAGACCGCGCTGGCGCAGCTGGCCAAAGAGTGGGCGCCGGTGGAGAAAAACATCAGCCTGATCCTGGCCCAGCAGGGCGGCCTGATCAATCTCAAAAAGCTCGAAGACACCATCCAGAAGGCGGCGCCGGAACTGTCCCTGCTCGCCCAGCAGCTGGCGGTGGCGGCGATTGATGCGAAAGAACCGTACAGCACGGTCACCTTCGCGCGCCAGCTGCATGCCGACGTCGGCAACTTCGACTTCATCAATGCGCTGCGTCAGCTGTCCACGGAAAATCCGAATCCGCAGGTCGCACTGAATCTCGGCAGCAACACCCGCCAGTACCAGAAAACTCTGAACGCCCTGCTCGGCCTTCCCGGCGGCGACAGCATGGTGCGCCCGCTGAGCGATCCCCTGGCCAAACGCAAGGCCACGGAACTGAACACAGTGTTCACGCCGTTCGCCAGCGGCGTGCAGTCGATCATTACCGCGATGTCCGATCTGGCGCGCGCCAAACAGGGCAGCCGCGAAGTCTATGCCGCCAGCGAAAGCCTGCTCCAGCAGCCGGCGCAACTCGCCGCGGGTTTCCAGGAAAAAGCGCTGTTGCAGAATATTTTCTTTGCCGGTGCCGTGCTGTTCTCGCTGCTCGCATTGTGCTGCCTGTTTCTGCTCGGTCGCGTTTTTCTGGACGATGCGCGCCGCCGCGCCTTGCAAAGCGAACAGGAAAACCGCCGCAATCAGGAAGCCATCCTGCGGCTGCTCGACGAGATGGGCAAAGTCGCCGACGGCGATCTGACGGTGCAGGCCAAGGTCACGGAAGACGTCACCGGCGCCATCGCCGACTCGATCAACTTCACCATCGAACAGGTGCGCGGCCTGGTCAGCGGAATTACCAAAGCAGCGGACCAGGTGACCCGCGCTACCGGCAACGCCCAGAAAATCGCCACGCAGCTGCTGGCCGCGTCGCAGAAACAGTCGACCGAAATCCAGACCACCGGCCAGTCGGTGCTGCAGATCGCGCAGTCGATCAACCAGGTATCGGACAACGCCACGCAATCGGCCAAGGTTGCGCAGAACTCGCTCAGCGCCGCTGAAAAAGGCTCCCACGCTGTGCAGAACGCGATCCGCGGCATGGATGAAATCCGCGAACAGATCCAGGAAACATCGAAGCGGATCAAACGCCTCGGCGAAAGCTCCCAGGAAATCGGCGAGATCGTGCAGCTGATTACCGGCATTACCGAACAGACCAACGTGCTGGCTCTGAATGCTGCAATCCAGGCGGCCTCCGCCGGCGAAGCCGGCCGCGGCTTTGCCGTGGTCGCGGAAGAGGTGCAGCGACTGGCCGAACGTTCGGCCGAAGCGACCAAACACATCACCGAAATCGTCAAAAGCATTCAGCAGGACACGCAGAACACCGTGGAAGCGATGGAACGCAGCACCCAGGGTGTGGTGGAAGGTGCCAAGGTGGCCGATGAAGCCGGACAGGCGCTGCACGAAATTGAAGCCGTATCCACGCGGCTGGCCGAACTGATCGGCGCGATCTCGAATGCCACCCAGGAACAGGCGCAATCGGCCGCCAAGGTCGCCGCCAGCATGAAAGGCATCCTCAACATCACCCAGCTGACCACGGCCGGCACGCAGAAATCCGCGCACTCGGCCACCGAACTGATCACCCTGGCGACCGAACTGAAACACTCGGTTTCGGGTTTCAAACTCGCCTGAACACCGACTGCCCGGTACTGAACCTGCCACTGAAGGCCTGACGCCATGCCTACCCCGCTCGCTCCGCCGCTGTCCTGGGTCAAACCCGAAGTCGACTTCGCCCTGAAGTCGGTCAGGGACAATATCGCGCAGTACATGGAACGGCCCGACGAGGTGACCTTGTTGCAGAAATGCCCGCAGCAACTGCACCAGGTCACCGGCGCGCTGAACATCCTCGGCCTGAACGGCGTGGTCGGATTCTGCGTGACGATGGAACATGCCTTCACCGGCGTCACCGCCGAACCGCGCCGTTCCACCGTGGGCACGCTCGACCGCGCCGTGCTGGCGCTGAAAGAATTCATCGACGGGCTGGCCAAGGGCGAAGCCAACGCGCCGATCAAGCTGTTTCCGGTCTACCGCGAGATCTCGTCACTGCAGGGCAAGGCCGATGTCTCGGAAAAAGATCTGTTTTATCCCGATCTGTCGCCGGCGGCTCCCGCCCATCCTTCCGCGTCGGAAGTACCTGCACAAAAACTCCCGGCACTGCTGACCGCGCAACGCTCGCGCTTCCAGCGCGGGCTGCTGATGATCTTGCGCGACCCGACCAGCCGCGAAGGTCTGAAGGACATGCGTCTGTCGCTGGAAACCCTCGACATGCTGGCGGCCCAGTTACCGCCGCCGCGCTCCCTGTGGTGGGCAGCAACGGGCTTGATCGACGGCCTGCTCCACGCCGACCCGAAAGAAGCCTGGGCGACCGGCGCAAAAGCGCTGTGCGCCAAACTCGATCTGCGCATGCGCGATCTCGCCAAAGGCGGCACACCGGAACAGGACCAGATCCTGCGCGATGTGCTCTATGCCATCGGCAAAACCAAAACCGCGACCCAACGCATCCGCGACATCCGCCAGCTGTACCAGCTCGACAGCCTGTTCCCGGAACCCGATCTGCCGGGTTTGATGGAGTTCGACATGGACTGGCTGGGACCAGCCCTGGGCGACGTGCGCAGCCGGGTGCAGGCGATCAAGGATTTGTGGGTGGCCTATGTCTCGGGCGATGCGGGCGCGCTGGCGCGCCTGCGCGACTCGGTTACCGCACTGAAAACCAAGATTCACGACCTCGGCAACATCCACATGATCCGCATGGTCGACGTCGTGGCGATGGTGTGCACACGCCTGCCGAATCCCTATCCGCGGCAAAGCCAGCTGATGATCACCGAAATGGCCTCGGCCTTTCTGCTGATCGAAAACATTGTCGACCACTTCACCGAAACGCCGCCGGACCTCGGCACGCAGGTGGAAATCATGGGCGGCTGGCTGCTCGACGCCGTCAAAGGCAAATCCGCGGGCGTCGTGCCCGAAGGATTGCGCGAAGACCTCAGCCAGGAAGTCAGCCGGCTGAAACTGCAGACCCAGGTCGCACGCGAAATCATCAGCAACCTGCAGCAGGTTGAACAGGTGCTCGACAGCTATGCGCGGGACCGCTCGCGGCTGAGTACGCTCGCGACGCTGACGCCGCTGCTCAAGCAGATCCACGGCGCGCTGTCGATCCTCGGTCTGACCCGCGCCGCGGAAATCCAGTCGCAATGCAACCGGCTGATTGCCCGCTGCGCACAATCCGATCCGTCGTGGAGCGAAAATGATCTCGAAACCGTCGTGGAAGGACTGACCAGCCTCGGCTTTTTCCTCGATCCCTGCCTGCGCGGACTCGCGCCGGCGGAAAGCGCGCTGGACGCATTTTTTGCGCGCCTTGCTCAACGCAACGCGCAGGCAACCCCGGCGGCAGCCGACGAAACATCAAAACCAGCAGAAGCTGCGGAACCCGCCTCCGCATCGGAAGACGACGAATTGCTGGGCATATTCCTCGAAGAAGCCGGGACGGTTTTTGCCGATATCAACGCCGCCGCACCCGCCTGCCGCAGCAACCCCGCCGACAGCGAATCACTGCTCACCATCCGTCGCGGTTTTCACACGCTGAAGGGCAGCGGACGCATGGTGGGACTGGATGACCTCGGCGAAGTCGCCTGGTCGGTCGAACGCGTGCTCAACCACTGGCTGGAACAGCAATGGCCGGCAAGCCCGGAACTGCTCGGCCTGATCGATACCGCCACCACCGTCTTGTCCGCATGGGTCAGCGCGCTATCCGCAAAACGTCCGGTGACTGTCGAAGGCCATGCGGTGATCGAGCAGGCAACAGCGCTGATGAGCGCACCGCAACCCGCTGTCGCCCCGACACCGGAAGCAGCACCGGCTGCAACAGCCCCTGACGAAATCCGTCTCGGCAACACGCTGATTTCGCGGACTTTCTTCGACATCTACGGCAAAGAAGCGCAGCAACACCTCGCCGTGCTCGATTCCGAAATCAGCGCCTGGTGCAAAGCGCCGGGCCATACGGCCACCGAAGCGCTGAGCATTGCCGCGCATACCCTGGCCAGCATCTCGCGCACCGCCGGCCTGACATCCCCTGCCGATCTGGCGATGCGCATCGAACAATGCCTGCCCAATGCGCGACTGGTCAGCGAACAAAGCGATCTGCAACTGCTGCTGCAGGCGGTCGCCCGGCTGCGCGACATGCTGGATGACATCGCGCAGCAGCAGGAGCCCCGTCCGGCCGATGCCCTGATCACCGATCTTGATGCGCTGAACCGGCGGCTGCAGTCCCTGCCTTCGCCGCAGGATGCACAGTCCGTCGCTGTTGATCCGCTGCCCGCCACCGCGCCCGCAGCAGCGCCTGTCGAAGAACTCGCCATCGAATCCGTCATTGAGCCCGTGGACGACGAAGCGCTGGTGCGTGCCGCTGCCGCACTGACGGCGCAGGATCAGCGGATCATCCGCGACGACATTGATCACGAACTGCTGCCGGTGTTCCTCGAAGAAGCGCAGGAACTGCTGCCGCAGATCAGCCGTGATCTACGCGCCTGGCGCGATGCCCCGGCCGACCGCCAGGCGCCGCTGGCGCTGCAACGCGCCCTGCACACGCTGAAAGGCAGCGCCCGCATGGCCGGCGCGATGCGGCTGGGCGAACTGGCGCACCGCATGGAAAGCCGCGTCGAGGCCGCCCTTTCCGGTCATCCGGAAGCGGCGCAGCTGGAAGAATTGCTGACCCATGCCGACCGCCTGGCCGACGGCATCGAACAGCTGCGCGACACGCATCCCGCCGCAACGCCGGCAATCGCGGACACACCGGCGCAAACAACGAATGCCGCGGCAGGCGCTGCAGCACCCGCTGCCTTGCCGCAACACGCCGCCGTATTGCGCATACAGGCCGATGCGCTCGACCGGCTGATCAATGATGCCGGTGAAGTCGGCATCGCACGCTCGCGCATCGAAGGCGAGATGCGCAACGTGCGCCAGTCGCTGAGCGAACTCAACGACAGCATGTCGCGCCTGAAAGGCCAGTTGCGCGAAATGGAACTGCAGGCCGACAGCCAGATGCAGTCGCGCCGCTCGGTGGTCGCCGCCGACCGCCCCGAATTCGATCCGCTGGAATTCGACCGTTACACCCGCCTGCAGGAACTGACGCGGATGATGGCGGAGAGCCTGCACGATCTGTCGACGGTGCAGCAGACGCTGTTCCGCAATCTCGGTGAAATCGACGCCGCAGTATTGCAGCAGGCGCGGGTCGGACGCGAACTGCAGCAGGGACTGATGCGTACGCGCACCATTCCCTTCGCCAATCTGGAGGAACGCCTGTACCGCATCGCCCGGCAGACGGCGCGCGAACTGGGCAAAAAAATCCAGCTCGACATCAGCGACAGCCATATCGAACTCGACCGCAGCGTGCTCGAACGCATCGGCGCGCCGCTGGAGCATCTGCTGCGCAACGCCATCGGCCACGGCATCGAATCACCGGAAGCGCGCCGCGCCGCCGGCAAATCGGAAACCGGCGAAATCTCCATCGCGCTGCGTCAGGAAAGCAATGAAATCGCCATCGTTATCCGTGACAACGGCGCCGGCCTTGATCTGGAAAAACTGCGTGCCAAAGGCCTCGAAAAAGGCCTGCTCGATCCGTCACGTAAAGCGACCGCGGAAGAGCTGACCGCACTGATCTATGCCCCGGGGCTGTCGACGGCGGATGCCGTGACCGAAGTCGCCGGACGCGGCGTTGGCATGGATGTGGTGCGCAGCGAAATCACCGCCATCGGCGGTCATATCGACACCACCACGACCAGCGGCCAGGGCACGACCTTCAGCATTTTCCTGCCGCTGACGCTGGCGGTTGCGCAGGCTGTGCTGGTGCGGGCCGGATCGGGAATTTTCGCCATTTCCTCGGCGATGGTTGAACAGGTGCTGCGTGTGCAGCCGGATGCGCTGGCCACGGTGCAACAGGAAGGGCGTGTGCGCCATCGCGACAACGATTATCCGCTGCACAACCTGAGTGATCTGCTGGGCGAAACCCGGTCACCGGCCCAGGGTTATTGCACCCTGCTGCTGCTGCGCAGCGGGCTGCAGCGCATCGCCCTGCATGTCGATGAACTGCTGCGCAACCAGGAAATCGTGGTCAAACACCTGAGTCCGCAACTGGCGCGCGTACCGGGCGTCACCGGCGCCACGGTGCTCGGCGACGGTCGCGTGGTGCTGATCATCAACCCGGTGCCGCTGACCCACCGCGCA
>CBHTVL010000038.1:0-9626 GCA_966096475.1 uncultured Burkholderiales bacterium | reverse complement strand
GATCCACGGTGGATTGTTTAAATCGCCCAAAATCGGCAATTTCAAAAGCGACCTGATACCGCAGCATTACGCCAAAAAAGCGCATTAACACCGTCCGGTATCGACACACCGATCACCACGTCGGTTAACATCACGCATGAACCACAATTTCGGAGTTGCTCTCGCAACCGCCTGCCTAGCATACGCCGTCACAACTTGCGCCGCCACACCGCCGGCCGGCCCCGGACAGGACGAAAAACGCGCCGCCGATCTGCGCCTTCGCGCCGACAAGGGCGACGGCGACGCTGCGCTGCAGATCGGTTATCTGCTCGCGCTCGGACGCATTCCGGCGCCGCGTTACGGCACGCCGATCATCTGGTTCAAAAAAGGCTGCACCGCGCGCAGCCTCGCGGCCTGTCACAACGCCGGCGTCTCCCATGAAAGCGGCAAAAACGGCGCCAATCAGGATTATTCGGAAGCAGCGGCCTATTTCCTGGAGGCTGCCGAACGCGCCTTCCTGCCGTCGATGTACAACCTCGCCGCGCTCGCCGCCGAATCCAAAATCACCACAATGGATAATCGCGAAGGCCTGAAGTGGATGCTGGTAGCGCAGAAATCCGCCGTGCAGTGCCCGGAGAATCCGAGCTGCAAAACCGTCACCGAGGATAAGAAAGGCTACCGCGCCAAACTGGAAGACCGCCTGTCTTCAAAAGAACGGCGTGAGGCCTACCAGCTCGCCCAGGACTGGCATCCGCGCAACTGAAGTCGGCGTCCGGCCCGGCGCGTTTCACGGCCGATGGATTTCAGTGTGATAATTTGCGCTGAACATCACGACACTCCGAGGTTTGAATGGCCAGTCCCCAGCCGGGCATACTCGCCCCCGTCCCGCTCCACGCGCGTTACGTCACCTACAATCTGCTGCCGGGCGCCGATCCGCGCAAAAGCCTGCGCGCGCTGCGCGATGCCGCCGACGGCAATCACACCGTGGTTGGTTTCGGCCTGTCGTTGGTCTCAACGCTTGAAATCAATATCGACGAGTTGCGCGTGTTTCCGGAATACAGCGGCTTCGGCCTCGACATTCCGTCAACGCCGGCCGCGTTGTGGATCTGGCTGCGCGGCAAGGATCGCGGCGAGATCTACAACCGCCATCGCGCACTTGATGCGGCGTTAAGTGACGCCTTCCGCCAGGACCGGGTGCTCGACGCCTTTGTCCATGGCAGCGGCCGCGACCTCACCGGCTATGAAGACGGCACCGAAAACCCCAAGGGCAAGACCGCCGTTTCCGCCGCGATCAGCAAACGTAAAGGTATCGCCGGCTCCAGCTTCGTCGCCGTGCAGCAGTGGCTGCACGACCTGCCGCGTTACGACGCGATGCCGACAAAGGAACAGGATCACTGCATCGGCCGCCGCCGTTCCGACAATAAGGAACTCGACGACGCGCCGGTGTCGGCGCATGTCAAACGCACCGCGCAGGAGAGTTTTGATCCGGAGGCTTTTGTGGTGCGCCGTTCGATGCCCTGGATGGAAGGCAATGACTGCGGCCTGCTGTTCACCGCTTTCGGCGCATCCTTTGAAGCCTTTGAAGCGCAGTTCCGCCGCATGCTCGGCGTCGAGGACGGCATTGCGGATGCGCTGTTCAAATTCACCCGGCCGCTGACCGGCGCTTATTACTGGTGCCCGCCGGTGAAGGGCAAAAAACTCGACCTGTCGGCGCTGGGGCTCTAGTCCGCTGCGTCAGTGACGCACGACACAGGCGTCGCGGATGCTCTGCGGCAGGGGTACCGCTTTTTTCTGCCGCAGGTCATACCACACCAGCGTTGCATAACCTTCTGCGCAAAGCGCATCGGCCTCGATGTGATGAAGCGTGTAATGCGTCTGCACGCTTGTATTACCGATACGACCGATATGCAGCGAGCAGCGCAACGTGGCGGGATAATCCAGCGGCCGGTGATAGTGACAGCCGGCATTGAGCAGCACGATCACCGGATGTGGCGGCACTGTCGGCAGGCCAAGCCCGGATACCCAGCGCATGCGGGTTTCTTCCATGAAACGGAAAAAGCCGGTGTTGTTGACATGGCCTTCGGCATCCATGTCACCCCAACGCACCGGGATCTCCGTGGTGAAGACCGGTGCGCCAAGGGGCGCGTCATCGCTGACGACGCGAATCATCTGCTGCGCCGTCCGTGAAACCGTCCTTCGACAGGCTCAGGACGAACGGTTACGCAGTCTCCAGGCCGTTCGTGGTGAGCCTGTCGAACCATGAACGGCCGGAATCCCGAAATAATCAGACGACATTCCGCTTGTGCAGATCGGCAATATCACCGTCGCGATAGCCGAGTTCGCGCAGGATGTCGTCGGTGTGCTGACCACACTCCGGCGTGACGCTGCGGATTTCATGGGGCGTGCGCGACAGACGCACCGGCTGGTTGACCAGCGCGACATCGCCGACACCCGGAATGGTCACCGGCACCGCCATGTTGTTGTACTGCACCTGCGGATCGGCGAACACTTCGTTCATCTTGTAGATCGGGCCGCCGGCCACACCACATTCCTCGAAACGTGCAGTCCAGTGGGCCTTGTCCTTCTGGACCATCAGCGCCTGCAGTTCCTTGTTCAGCGCAGCGCGGTTTTTCGAACGCGTGGCGCGATCCTTGTACTCGGGCTTTTCATTGAGGCCGTCGGCGCCGAGCGCCTTGCACAGGCGGGCAAACATTTCGTTGTCGCCGGCGGCGATGTTCATGTAACCGTCGCTGGTCTGGAACACGCCGGTGGGGATCGAGGTCGGGTGATCATTGCCGGCCTGTTCGGGCACTTCGTGGTCAACGGTCCAGCGTGCCGCCTGGAAATCGAGCAGCGCGATCATTGCGTTGAGCAGCGACACTTCGACCCACTGGCCTTCGCCGGAAGCTTCGCGCTCGAGCAGCGCGGTCATGATGCCCAGCGCGCAATACAGACCCGAAGCCGAATCCGACACCGCACAGCCGGCGCGCATCGGGCCGTGGCCCGGCTCGCCGGTGATCGCCATCAGACCGCCCATGCCTTGGGTAACCTGATCGAAGCCCGGACGTTTGGCATAGGGGCCGGTCTGGCCGAAGCCGGAAATGCTGGCGAGAATGATCTTCTTGTTGACCTTTTTCAGCGACTCGTAATCGATGCCGAGGCGGAACTTCACGTCAGGACGGTAGTTTTCGGCAACGACGTCGGATTTTTCAACGAGCTTCATGAAAATCTTCAGGCCGTCCGGATCTTTCAGGTTCAGCGTGAAGCCGCGCTTGTTGCGGTGCAGGTTCTGGAACTCGGCGCCGGTGCGTTTGCCGCCCCAGCCGTCCGACAGGTTCAGGCCGGGCGGGGTTTCAATCTTGATGACATCGGCACCCCAGTCGCCCAGTTGGCGGACTGCGGTCGGGCCGGAGCGCACGCGCGTCAGGTCGATGACACGGAAGCGGGCCAGCGGGCCCTTGCGCTGAGTCGTTGCATTCATGGTCTGATCTCTCTAGAACGGATTTGAAAATGAAGGATTCGTGCGGATCATGCTGATTTTTGTGCTGAATTTTCCGGCCTGACTTTCAACACCCTGACCCTCAACACCATTTGGCGCCGCAGAGGGTACCGGCCGAACAACCCCGAGTTTCGCACAAAATCGGCCGGCTTTCCCCGGCAAATCCACAGGCTGATATAGAATCTGGCGATGTCCGCACCGGTGCATGCCATCCCCGTCGATTACGAGCGTCAGCGCGCAGTTTGTGCCGCCCTGCGCGCCTTCATGCCGGAGCATGGCGTGCTGTTCGAGCGTGAGGATGTCACCCCCTACGAATGTGATGGTCTTTCGGCCTACCGCCAGGTGCCGATGGTGGTCGCCCTGCCGGAAAACGAGGAACAGGTCTGCGCCATCCTTGAAACCTGTCATGCGCTGCGCGTGCCGGTCATCGCCCGCGGCGCCGGCACAGGGCTCTCCGGCGGTGCGCTGCCGCTGGGCAACGGCGTGCTGCTGTCGATGGCCAAGCTGATGAAAATCGTCGCCCTTGATCCGCTCGCACGCACGGCGCGCGTGCAACCGGGCGTGCGCAATCTGTCGATCTCCGAAGCGGCGGCGCCGCACGGACTGTATTACGCCCCCGATCCGTCAAGCCAGATCGCCTGCTCGATCGGCGGCAATGTCGCCGAAAATTCCGGCGGCGTGCCCTGTCTCAAATACGGCCTGACGGTACACAACATTCTCAAGTTGCGTGTCGCCACCATCGAAGGCGAGATCATCGAACTCGGCGGCGGCGGACTGGATTCTGCAGGATATGACTTGCTGGCATTGATGACCGGTTCTGAAGGCCTGCTCGGCGTGGTCACCGAAATCACCGTCAAGCTGCTGCCGCGACCGGAATGCGCGCAGGTCGTGCTCGCCGCTTTTGACGATGTCGGCACCGCGGGACAAGCGGTTGCCAATGTCATCGCCGCCGGCATCATCCCCGCCGGCATGGAAATGATGGACCAGCCGACGATTCTCGCCGTGGAGCCTTTCGTCAATGCCGGCTACCCGACCGATGCTGCCGGCATCCTGCTCTGTGAATCCGATGGCACGCGGGAAGAAGTCGCTGATGAAATCAGCCGCATTGAACGCATCATGGAAGACAGCGGCGCGCATCTGGTACGCGTATCGCGCGACGAAGCCGAGCGCCTGCGCTTCTGGGCCGGGCGCAAAGCCGCCTTCCCTGCCGTCGGCCGTCTGTCGCCGGATTATTACTGCATGGACGGCACCATTCCGCGCAAACGCCTCGCCGAAGTACTGCGCGGCATCACGGTGATGGAAAAGAAATACGAACTGCGCTGCGCCAATGTATTCCATGCCGGCGACGGCAATCTGCATCCGCTGATTCTTTACGATGCCAATGACGCCCGTCAGTTGCAGAACGCCGAAGACTTCGGCGCCGAAATTCTGAAACTCTGCATCGACGTCGGCGGCACCATCACCGGCGAACACGGCGTCGGTGTTGAAAAAATCGATTCGATGTGCGTGCAGTTCAACAGTGCCGAACTGGAAACCTTCCATGCGCTGAAACACGCTTTCGACGAACACGCCCTGCTCAACCCCGGCAAAGCTGTACCGAGCCTGCACCGCTGCGCCGAATTCGGCCGCATGCATGTTCATTCCGGGGCCGAAAAATTCCCGGAATTGCCGCGCTTCTGACATGTCCGATCCGGTCACCCAGTTTGCGGATGCGATCCGCGCCGCCGCCGATGCCAAACGCCCGCTGAACATCCGCGGCGGCGGCAGCAAAACGTTTTACGGCAATCCCTCGACCGGTGAAGCGCTCGACGTCACCACTTACCGCGGCATTATCGAATACGAGCCGACCGAGCTGGTGATCACTGCACGCGCCGGCACACCGCTGGCCGATATCGAAGCGGCGATGCGCGAACAGGGACAGATGCTCGGTTTCGAACCGCCGCATTTCGGCGGCAATGCGACCGTCGGCGGCTGCATCGCCGCAGGGCTTTCGGGCCCGCGGCGTCCTTACGCCGGCTCGGCACGCGACTTCGTGCTCGGCCTGCGCCTGCTCGACGGCCGCGGCAGTGATCTGCATTTCGGCGGCCAGGTGATGAAGAATGTCGCCGGTTACGATGTGTCGCGGCTGATTACCGGTTCTCTGGGCACGCTGGGCGTGATCCTGGAAGTGTCGCTGAAAGCCTTGCCGCTGCCGCCGTCGGAAATGACGCTGTGCCGCGAACAGACACAATCCGAAGCCCTGAACCTGATGAATGAATGGGCCGGCAAGCCGCTGCCGATTACCGCAAGCTGCCATGTTGACGGCCGGCTGTATGTCCGCCTCGCCGGCGCGACGCCGGCCGTACATTCCGCCGCAGCAAAACTCGGCGGTGAAACGGTTGCCGACGGCGCGGCGTTCTGGCGCGACCTGCGCGACCAGCGCCACGCGTTTTTTGCCGGTGAAACAGCACTGTGGCGGCTGTCACTGTCTTCCACCGCGCCCGAACTGCAACTGTCCGGCGCGCAACTGATCGAATGGGGCGGTGCGTTGCGCTGGCTGCGTTCCGACAGTGACGCGATGAGCATCCGCAAGGCGGCACGCAGCGGCGACGGCCACGCCACGCGTTTCCGCGGCGGCGATCCCCGCAGCGGCGCCTTCCATCCCCTGCCTTCACCGATGCTGAAACTGCACAAACGCGTCAAGCAGGCGATGGACCCGGCGGGCATTTTCAACCCCGGCCGGATGTATCCGGAGCTTTGAAAATCAAAAACATGAGCCACAGAGGGCACAGAGAACACGGAGAAAATCCGCATGGTTTTTCGCTTCTCTCTGTGCCCTCTGTGGCCAAAAGATTTTAAGGTTTATTCGTGCAAACAACGCTCGCTGATTTCATCAAGGACACGCCCGAAGGCCGCGAAGCCGAGGCGATCCTGCGCAAATGCGTGCACTGCGGTTTCTGCACGGCGACCTGCCCGACTTATCAACTGCTCGGCGACGAACTCGACGGGCCGCGCGGCCGCATCTATCTGATGAAGCAGGTGCTCGAAGGCGCACCGGCCACTGCAAAAACACAGCTGCACCTCGACCGTTGCCTGACCTGCCGTTCCTGCGAGACCACCTGCCCTTCCGGCGTACAGTACGGCCGGCTGCTCGACATCGGGCGCGAAGTCGTAGCCAAACAGGTGCCGCGCAGCGGTTTCGCGCAATTGCAGCGTCAGGGTCTGGCTGCAGTGTTGCCGCGCCCGGCGCTGTTCAATCCGCTGCTCGCGGCGGGACGCATCGCACGCAATATGCTGCCCAAGGTGCTCGACGACATCGTGCCGGATACGCCGGTGCGTGCGCGGCCCTGGCCGATCGGCGGCCATGAACGGCGCATGCTGGTGCTTGAAGGCTGCGTGCAACCTGCACTGTCACCGGCGACCAATGCCGCCGCCGCGCGTGTGCTCGACCGCCTCGGCATCTCGCTGCTGCGCGCAGCGAATGCCGGCTGCTGCGGCGCGGTGACTTTCCATCTCGATCAGCAGGAACAGGCGCTCGCCCCGAAGCGGCGGGATATCGCTGCCTGGTGGCCGTACGTTGAACAGGGCGTCGAAGCCCTTGTGTTCACCGCCAGCGGCTGCGGCACGATGATTACCGACTATGGTCACGCGCTGGCCGCCGATGCCGGATATGCCGAACGCGCGAAACGCATCTCGGCGATGGCCTGCGACCTGAGCACCGTCATCGATAAAGAAAAAGTTAAATTAAAACAATTACTTACAAAAAATCTCCCGGGCGAAACGATCGCCTTTCATCCGCCCTGCTCGTTGCAGCACGGCCTCAAACTCAAAGGTCATGTCGAAGCACTGCTCACGGAACTGGGCTTTAAGCTCGCGCCGGTATCCGATGCGCATCTGTGCTGCGGCTCGGCCGGCACCTATTCGATCCTGCAACCGGAAATTTCGGCGCAATTAAAGGCCAACAAGGTACGCGCACTGACTGCACATGCACCGGCGCAGATCCTCACCGCCAACATCGGCTGCCAGACCCATCTGCAGTCTGCGACCAATGTGAAGGTCAGGCACTGGATTGAAGCGGTAGACGATCTGCTGTCGGCGTAAACACAGCCATCACTCCCGCCAAACCGGGCCCCGCATCGCGGGGCTTTGTTTTTTGCACCCCGGCTCTTGTACTTTTCATGACAAGGGCGTACCTTCCAAAGCCGGAAGCGGAGTCACCCTTGGACTGAAAGCATCAAGGCACTTGTACTTTTTGTGACAGGGGCGTACTCTCCGCTGCAATTCAACCTGCCGAGGAGTGCGCAATGGCTGCAGTCGCGACCGTCACCGCCTATGATCTTGCAGTCACCGCACCGGCCGCACGCCGCGCCAAAACCAGCCCGCCGCCCCGCCGCATCAACGGCATTCCGGTCTACGAACAGGAGTTCTGGACCAGCAAGCAACGCCAGGCCAATCCGCTGCATGAAGTGTCTTATCGCGGCTGCTTCAAGCCGCAGCTGCCCGCCTACTTCATTGACCGCCTGAGCAAGCCCGGCGACTTCATCTACGATCCGTTCAGCGGCCGCGGCACCACCGCCGTCGAAGCGGCACTGATGGGCCGCAACGTCATCGCCAACGACATCAATCCGCTGTCGGCGATCCTGACGCTGCCGCGGCTGGAAGCGCCGCTGATCGCCAATATCGATGTACGCCTGCGTGCGATCAAGGTCAGCGCCAAACAGAAAAGCGACATCGACCTGTCGATGTTTTACCACCCGGATACCGAGCGCGAACTGCTGAACCTGCGCGCCTATCTCGCCGAACGGCGCGACAGCGGCAGGGAAGATGACGCCGACCGCTGGGTCCGCATGGTCGCGACCAACCGCCTGACCGGCCATTCCCCGGGATTCTTCTCGGCCTACACATTGCCGCCGAACCAGGCGGTGTCACCGGAAAGCCAGATCCGCATCAATGAAAAAACCGGCAAGGATCCGGAATACCGCGACGTTCGCGCGCTGATCCTGCGTAAATCCATGCAGTTGCAGAGCGACATCAACGCCGCTGCACGCTGGCGCCTGCAGCAGGCCGCGGCCAAGGCGATGTTCCTCGAAGGATCGGCCGGAGAAACCGCCGACATTCCCGACAACAGCGTTCAGCTCACCGTAACCTCGCCGCCCTTCCTCAATGTCGTGCAATACGCCAAGGACAACTGGCTGCGCTGCTGGTTCAACAGCCTTGACGCCGAAGCAATCGGCGCCGGCATCACCATGGCGACCAGCGTCAACGAATGGTCCGGCGTGATGCAGCAGGTATTGTGCGAGCTCTACCGCATCACCCGCCCCAAAGGCTGGGTGGCCTTCGAAGTCGGTGAAGTACAGCGCGGTTCGGTCAATCTCGACGAAGCCGTGGTGCCGCTGGGCCTGGAAGCCGGATTCCGCTGCGAAGCCATCCTGATCAACACCCAGAAGTTCACCAAGACATCCAACATCTGGGGCATCGGCAACAACGAACGCGGCACCAACAGCAACCGCATCGTGATGTTGCAGAAGCCGGCCTAGTGCCGGCCGGCACCAGCCGGAGGGGCCCGCTTTCCGCCGCTCTGCTCTGCGCCGCGCTGCTGGCTCTGCCGCTGTGCGCCTCGGCGCTGGGAGGACAGGTTATCCATATCGCCGATGGCGATACACTGACCGTTCTTGATGACCAGCACCGTTCCCACAAGATCCGCCTCGCCGGCATCGATGCGCCGGAACGCAGTCAGCCCTTCGGTCGGCGCGCTGCAGAAGCCCTCTCCATACTCGCCAAAAACCGGCGGGTCATTGTCAGCGGCGGCAAAACCGACCGTTACCAGCGCCACGTCGGCATTGTTCGCGTCGCCCCGGCGGAATGCGCGACCTGCACGCCCAGCGTGGACGTCGGGCTGTCGCTGATCAGCACCGGCCTTGCCTGGCACTACCGCGCCTATGAACGCGAGCAAAGCCGCAGCGACCGCGATCAGTACCGTCAGGCCGAAGCCGGCGCCCGTTCGCGCCAGGACGGACTGTGGGCGGACGCGATGCCGACGCCGCCCTGGGACTGGCGTCGCGCGCGGCGCGAAGGCCATGCCGCCGGCCGCTGAGGGCTGCGCAAAAAGCGGCTTGCCGCTACACTGACAGCGTCCGCACTGAGGAGTACATCATGGTTGAACCGGTAT
>CBHTVL010000037.1:0-9790 GCA_966096475.1 uncultured Burkholderiales bacterium | reverse complement strand
CTTCATGCCGCGCGGACGCGCTCCGCTGCCCGGCGAAAAATTCTCCTTCCCGGCGCAGGCCAAAACCCTCGCCCGCATCGCCGAAACTAAAGGCGAGGCGTTCTATAAAGGCGACCTTGCCGAAAAAATCGTCGCCTGGTCCAAGCAGCACGGTGGCGCGATGACCATGGATGATCTCGCCAGCCACACATTGGATTGGGTCGAGCCCATCGGCATTGATTACCGCGGTTACACGCTGCACGAAATTCCGCCCAACGGTCAGGGCATCGCCGCACTGATCGCACTGGGCATCCTGGAAAACTTCGACGTCGCCAAGCTGCCGGTCGACTCCCCGGACAGCATGCATCTGCAGATCGAAGCGATGAAGCTGGCTTTCGCCGACATCAATGAATACGTCTCCGATCCTTCAACGATGCGCATCAAGCCGGCTGAAATGCTCGACAAGGCCTACCTGAAAAAACGCGCGCAGCTGATCGACATGAAAAAGGCGCAGGCGCCGACTTTCGGCAATCCGTCGAAGGGTGGTACGGTCTACCTCACTGCCGCCGACGAGTCGGGGATGATGGTTTCGTACATCCAGTCGAACTTTGCCGGCTTCGGCTCCGGCGTGGTGGTGCCCGGCACTGGCATCAGCCTGCAAAACCGCGGTTACGGTTTCAGCCAGAAACCGGAACACGCCAATGTTGTCGCGCCGCGCAAGCGCCCCTTCCACACCATCATCCCCGGCTTCCTGACCAAAAACGGCAAGCCGCTGATGAGCTTCGGGGTGATGGGCGGATCAATGCAGGCGCAGGGTCACATGCAGGTGGTTTCGCGCATGGTTGATTACGCACAGAATCCGCAGGCCGCCGCCGACGCGCCGCGCTGGCGCATCGACACCGGCCTCAAAGTCGGTATCGAACATGGCGTCGCAGCCGAAACCATTGCCGAACTGCGCGCCCGCGGCCATGACATGCCGCAGGCCGACCGCTGGTCGACCGATTTCGGCCGCGCCCAATTGATCTACAAGATGGAAGACGGTTATTTCGCCGCCTCCGAACGCCGCACCGACGGCCAGGCTGTCGGCTTCTGATCACCGGAACAGCCGCGATGAAATACAGCCTCGGCGAACGCAAGGTAATTTGCAAGGGCGATTACTGGATCGCCCCCTCCGCCACCGTCATCGGCAGCGTTACCCTGGAAAACAACGCCAGCATCTGGTGGAACTGCGTGCTGCGCAGCGACAACGAGAACATCACCATCGGTGAAAACTCGCAGGTGCAGGACGGTTCGGTGCTGCATGCCGATCCGGGCTTTCCGCTGACCCTGGAAAAAAACGTCAGCGTCGGCCACATGGCGATGCTGCACGGTTGCACCATCGGAGAAGGCAGTCTCGTCGGCATCGGCGCAGTGATTCTGAACGGCGCCAAAATCGGCAAGAACTGCCTGATCGGCGCCCGCGCCTTCATCGGCGAAGGCAAGGAAATTCCTGACGGCTCGATGGTGCTGGGCATGCCCGGAAAGGTGGTACGCCAGCTCTCCCCCGAGGAAATCGCGCGCATCAACAGCATCGCCGATCATTACGTGCAGAACTTCAAACGTTTCCGCAGCGAGCTGAAGCCCGACCCTTCCTGAAACCCGGACCGACGGGGGTATGCATGGCCGAGATGACGAAATACGGATTCCGTATCAAAACGCGCGGCGGCATGACAGTGGATAATCTGGTGGTGCAATCACGCACCCGGGAAGAAGCCGAAACCCGCATCCGGCAGATTTACCAGCATTGCGAAATTCTGGAATGCAGCGAGATCGCAGGAAGCAGCCGCGGCGACGGCGTTGACCTCGAAAGCATGATTTCCCTGATCAGCAAGCAGGACGACCAGAGCTGATCTCAGGCTATTGCGCCGTGACCGGCGAACTCAGCTGCCCGTTTGCCGGGTATGCACCAGTTTCAGACCGGCGGCCACCTGACGCTGTACAGCGGATTGCTGTTCCGTCGTCAGCGCCGTGCGTGCACCCGCAGGCACATTGCGCGTGGCAGGACGGGTTTTAGCCGTTGCTGCGTGCATGAATCCCGCTGCTACCAGTTCCTCCAGCAGTTCGGTGTAATGCTGCGCACCGCGGCTTGCCGGCGCGTGATCAAACACATCCTGGTTGTTCGCCGGGCTTTCCGCCAGGCTGACGTTTTCTGCGATGCGTGTGGCGCAGACTTCGTCGCCATACCGTTCACGCAACTGGCGTTCGATATCGACAGCCATGCGCCGGCGCGAATCATAGCGGGTGATCAGATAACGGCGCGGCACCCGACGCTTCAGCACATGCTCCAGCGCCTTGAGGGTACGCTCCATCTGCACCGCGCCTTTCATCGCCAAATAATCCGCTGAGATCGGGATCAGCACGCCATCCGCCGCAAAAACACTGCTCAGCGAGAGCACGCCCAGCATCGGGCAGGAATCCATCAGCACGGGACGCGTAGCAGGTTCGCGCTCCAGCGCCTGCGCCAGACGATTGAGTGAGGCTGGACCTTTGCCGAACTGGGTATCCACTTTGGACAACTCAAGATGAGACGGCACCAGCTTCCAGCCGTTGCGTGTCGCACAGGTCAGCGCGGACAGTGGCGCACCGTGCGCATAAAGACCGTAAAGGCTGACCTCCGCGCGCGGCACAACCACGCCGCAGACGGCAGTCAGGTGGGCCTGCGGATCGAGGTCGATGACCAGCGGATCATCACCGCGACGGGTCAACAGACCCGCAAGATTCAGCGTCGTCGTCGTCTTGCCGACGCCGCCTTTCTGATTGAATACCGCGATGCGCGCCACACGACCTCCTGCAAATGCTTGCATTGAGTGCTGCCGGGGGAGAGCCGGCATTTTGCGCTGATAATCAGTGGATTGGCAACATCACTTACAGCTTGTTCTGAGAAACCGCTCGCAAGCACCTGACTTCACAACAGCCTCTCAGGCTAAATAAATTATTGATATAAAACAAATGCTTATGATAATTCGACCTTCCAGTCAATATCAGGGCCTATTTGCAGAACAGCAAGGTCAACGGGCAATCTGCATCAGCAAACACTGAAATATGCAAAATTCTGCACGAATCGAATGGGCGCACTACCCTGATGAAATACCAGGCCCGAACCCCACAACGTTCCGCTGCAAACCATTCCAGCCCGGCACCCTGAGGAAGCCGGCCTCAAATTGCTGCCGGTAAATCCGGATTCCACATGATCAAAATATCGCCACGACAGCCCTGCGACCGGCAAAGCGCAATGGCAGCTATCGGCGAATTCGGTTATCCTGCGCACAAATAACAAGGGGGTAATGCAAATGGCGTTTTACGCTTTTTATGCAATCGCGATTGTCGTGCTGATTCTCCACTTCACCGGCTGGCTGAAGCGCAACAATCTGGAGTGGCTGGTACTGGCCCTCGCGGTCTCGGTATTCCCCGTCGTCATTTTCCTGCGCTGATCCTCTTCAGCCGGATTCTCTCCGGCCCGCCCCCTCACCGGCATTACTTCGCCGGCAGGCTCAGCCCGCTGGCCGGCAGCATCACCGCCAGCACTCCCGCAAACGTCCCGCTGTTGACCTTGTTGCCAGGACGCTCGCCCGTCACCGTGCCGGCCATGTTTACTTGATCAGCAGCGCGCCACCGCTCGCCAGCAGAACCACACCGATCACACGGCTGAACCATTCGGCATTGACGCGCCGGATCAGTTTCGCGCCCAGCCAAGAACCGAACAGCATGGTCGGCAACGCCGCCGCCAGAAGCATCAGGACATGCCGGTCATAAAGGCCCATCACGGCATAACCCACCATCCGCGTGACACCCTGAAACAGCATGATCGACGTAATCGTCACCCGGAATGCGTCCCGCCCGAGCCGCAGCGCATTGAGGTAAATCACGTACAAGGGGCCTGCCGCTCCGCCGAACAATGCACCGATAAAACCGGCGGAAGTACTGGTCAGGACGGTCACCGCCGGCAGCCACCGTTTCGGCACTGGCACCTCTCGCCCGGCCAGCAGCATCATGTACAGCGCATACAGCACGACAAAAACGCCAAGCGCACGTCCCAGCGGCCTGGGATCAAACGAACCGAGAAAATAAAGCCCGATCAACACCCCGACCAGGCTGCCCGGAATGATGTGCGCGATGGCACGCCAGACGATGTGACGCCAGTCGGCAATGCCGTGCCCGATCGACGACAGCATATTGAGCACTGTCACCACGGGCACGGTCACCTGCAGCGGGAATACCAGTGCAAGCAGCGGCACAGCAATCGCGCCGCCGCCGAATCCGGTGCCGCCGCGGACAGCAAAGGCCAGTGTCACCACCAGGGTGCAGAACAGCAGTTGCCAGTCGGAAAGTGATTCCATCGATTCAGGGTCCGTCGCGCATCGCACGCTTGCCGGCGTGCAATGCAAACAAGGTCAGCACGGCAATGACGATCACCGTACCGAATGTGGTCGTGTAACTGCCGATGCCTTTGTAGACCAGCGTAAACGCCGTCGGCCCGGTCAGGATGCCGGCAAAATTCCAGACCATCGCACCGCCCGTCACCAGACTCACCTGCCCCGGCGGACTGCGTCGCGCCACTTCCGCCGTATAAAGACCGTTCCAGCCGATCGCCGTCGCGCCGAACACCGCGTAGAGCAACGCAGTCAGCCACACCGGCCATCCCGGCGCGAGGAAAAAAACCGCCGCACAGCAGGCCACCGAACACAGGGTCAGATACTGCAGGGCCGCCATGCAATCCCCGCTGCGGTCGGCCAGCCAGCCCCAGGCGATCCGCCCCAACACGCCGAAGATCTGCGCCACCGACAGCATCAGCCCCGCTTCAACCAGCGTGTAACCACCTTCGCCGACCAGCATGACCACGGTGAAGGTGCTGACGCACAACTGGATGAAAGCCAGACAAAACGCGGCAACACCCAGCCAGCGCAAGGCGGGCATGCGCCACACCAGACGCACGCCATCAAACACGCGGGCCTGCACCGGCAGATCGGGGCGACGGTCATCGTCCCAGCCGCGACGCGGCAGCTGCATCGCCAGCATTGTGGCCAGAGCGGAAACCAGCACCAGAACCAGCGCCCAGCGCCAGCCCCAGGTCAGTGTTACCGCAGGCGCAATCAGCGCCATCAGCGCCCAGGCCAGCGGCACACCGGTCTGTTTCAATGAAAAAATGAAATTGCGGTGCTGCGGCGGACTGAAGCGGAACAGCAGATGCGCCGCCGCCGGCAGATTGATGCTCATCGCCACCCCGATGAATATCGAGGTAATCACCAGCGACCATACGCTGCCGTGCAACGCGACCGCCATGCCCGCGACGCAGCAGGCCATGCCGATCTGGGTTGTGCGGCAACCGCCGTAACGCGCAACCATCCAGGTAAACAGCATAGACCCGAGCATTGCAGCGCCGTAAATCACGCTCATCTGGTACCCGATCAGCGAAGACTCGACCCCGAGGTTGCGCGCCAGTTCCGGCGCAATCACCGGAAATACCGCCGCGCCCATGGCGCCGGCAACCTGTGCCGCCGTGGTCGCAGCCACCACGGCAGTGACTGTGCGCGACGGATGGACCTCTTCCCCGGCACTCATGATGCGCGATCCGCGCGCACGGCAAACGCCGCCAGCATCGCGCTGATCAGTGCACCCGCCGCCAGATAACCGAACATCACGGTATAGCTGCCAACGCTCCGGTAGGCCGCGGCAAACAGTGCCGGGCCAACCAGAATGCCGGCAAAAATCCACACCATCACGCCCCCCGTCGCCACGCTTACCATGCCCGGCGGACTCAGCCGTGCAATCTGCGCATGCATGACACCGTTCCAGCCATAGGCGACAACGCCGAACAGCGCGTAAAAAAGCCCCAACACGGGCGTCGGCCATGCGGTCGAAATGAAGACACTGATAATGCAACCCGCAGCAGCAGCCACGCTGGTCAGAATCAAAACCGCAATCGCGTGTCCGCTGCGATCAGCCAGCCAGCCGAAGGACAGCCGTCCCGCCATGCCGGCGGCCTGAACCAGCGACAGCATCACACCGGCTGCAACCAGGCTGTAACCGACGTCGTGCACCAGCAGATTGACGGTGAAGGTGCCGATGCAAAGCTGCACCAATGAAAAAAAGAAGGCGGCAAATCCGAGGTAACGCAGCGTCTTGTATCGCCACAAGACAAACACGCCGGTCAGCAGATGCGTCTGCCCTGCGGCGTGCGGATCACGGTCATCGTCCCAGAAACGGCGCCAGCGCCCGAGAAGCAGTGCCATGGCAACCGCATAGGCCAGTATCGCCAGCAAAGGCATGCGCCAGCCGAAAGACAGCGTCAATGTCGGCGCCACCAGTGCAATCGTCGCCCAGCCCAGCGGCACACCGGTCTGCTTGATCGAAAAAATCAGGTTGCGGTGCTTTGGCGGACCGAAGCGGAACAGGAGATGGGCTGCGCCGGCGGCTGCCAGTGCATTGCTGGCGCCGATACAAAGCGCCGCGAGCGGCATCACCCACAACAGCCCTGCCAGTGCCGCCAGCATCCCGACGGCGGACAGCCACAGCGCCACCTGCATGGTCCGGCAGGCGCCCCAGCGCAGCACCACGGTGCCGACATAACCCGAAGCCAGCATCGCCGCACCGAACAGCAGGCTGATCTGGTAACCGACGTAAGAGGCATCGACGTCCAGCATGCGCGCCAGATGCGGCGCCATCACCGGAAAAATGGCAATACCCATGGCCGATGCAATCTGTGCGGCCGTCGTGGCCAGCACCACCACCGTAACCGGCGGCAATCCGGACTCCGCCGCTGCAGCCACTGTCGTCTTCATTCAGCGTCCCGGACTGCAGCACGCTGCGCCAGTGCCAGCAGTCCGAGCGCAAGCAGCGAAATCGCCGGAACCATCAGGAAAGTCTGGCTGTAGCTGCCGATGCCGCCGTAAGCCGCTGCAAACGCAGCCGGACCGATGAGCACACCGGCAAACACGAAGAACGTGGTTCCTGCCGCCACCACACTGGCCATTCCCGGGGGACTGAGCCGTGCAGCTTCGGCGTGAAACACGCCATTCCAGCCGACAGCCGTCGCGCCGATGACAAAAAACAGCAGGTAAATCGACACGCGGTTCCAGCCGGGATCGAAGTACACCAGGATCAGCGTAGAGGACAGGGTCACGATGCAGATGATCATCAGCACGGTCAGGCTGCTGCCCAAGCGGTCTGCCAGCCAGCCCCAGCAGATCCGCGATGCCGAACCGCCCACCTGCACCACCGACAGCATGACCCCCGCTTCAACCAATCCCAGACCGCCTTCGGCCACCAGATAAACCACCGTAAAGCTCAAAACGATGCGCTGGATGCCGGAAAAAATCATCGCCACCAGCGACACCCAGCGCAGGCTGCGCCGCTGCCAGACCAGCGGCACGCCGCCAAAGGCGGATTTTTCGCCGCCGCCGTTGCCGCGCTGGTCACTGTCCCAGTGCGCGCGATAACGCTGCATGAAAACCAGCAAACCGGCGATGAGCACCCCCACCACCACCAGAGACCAGCGGTATCCGAAATGCACCGCGATGCCCGGCGCCGTCAGTGCCGTGATGACACCACCGACCGGAACACCGGTCTGCTTGATCGAAAACATGATGTTGCGTCTTGCCGGCGGCGTGTAGGTGACCAGCATGTGGGCTGCAGCGGGATTGATCATGCCCATACCCATGCCGATCGCCGCCGATCCCAATGCGATCGCAGCGACATCGGGCACAGCAAACAGCAACATGCCGACGCCGCAGCAGAAGATGGATAACTGTGTGGCACGGGCCGCACCATAACGCAGGACGACGTTGCCGCCGATCATTGTCGCCAGCGTCGCCACACCGAAGGTCAGGCTCACCTGATAACCGATCAGAATGGGGCTGACGCCCAGCGCTTCGGCCAGTTTCGGCGCGATCGTGGGCAGCAGGATGTTCGACATCGCCACGACCATCTGGGCGAGAGTCGCAACGGCAACGACCATCCAGGGGCCGGGCATGGCCAAGGCTTTCATCACGACCGGTCTTTTGCAGGGAAACTTGAATTCGGAGGAATACCGGCATTGTGGTGAGTGCGGCAGCAAGGCGCAAGGCGGGTTTTCACGATGCGGTCTTGACGCCATCACCGCCATATTTCCGGGCACAGAAAATCATCGTCGTGGACAACGGTGAATGCCTCCACATTCCTCGTTGACATGTCAGACATCAGCTTCTAAGATTTCACAAAATGGCCGCCACGATCAAAACCATCCCCCTGCTCAGCGACCGCGCCTATGAACGCGTGAAGCACGACATCATCTGCTGTCTGTTCGCGCCGGGCAGCGAAATCTCCGAAGCGCAGCTGTGCGCCCAATACAAGCTGGGCAAGGCGCCGGTGCGCATGGCTTTATCGCGGCTGGCCCATGACGGCCTGGTGCGTGCGATCCCGCGGCGCGGCTATATGGTCACGCCGGTGACGCTGAAAGACATCCAGGATGTTTTCGAACTGCGGCTGCTGCTCGAACCACCCGCTGCCCGTCTGGCGGCCGGCCGCGTCGATGCCAAACGGCTGCGGGTGCTCGACGAAATCTGCCGTGCGGGCTACCAGTCAGATGAACCGAAAAGCATCGCGCGTTTTCTCGAAGCCAACAAGGAATTCCACGTGGCGATTGCGCAGGCCGCAGGCAACGCCCGCCTCGTGCATTCGATCGATCAGCTGCTCGACGAAATGACGCGCCTGCTGCATCTCGGCCTCGGCGTCCGCAACCGCTCGCAGGAAATGCAGCACGAACACCGCATCCTGCTGCGCGCGCTGGTGCGCGGCGACGGCGCCACCGCCGAACAGATCTGCCGCGAACAGATTGAAGCCGCGCGCGACATGGTGCTCAAAGCCATCATGAACAGCAGCGCCGTGATGAATTTTGCGATCACCGCGGACGCCTGACCGTGCAAGCCCCCCTGCAACAGCTGATTCACCGCCTCGACGCTGCCGTCGCCGCTCCCGGCCATGCGCTGCCGCAGGCAGTAACCGCCGCGCTGGGTGAAGCCGTCGCTGCCGGTCCCTGGCTGTCTCCGGAGCAGCAGCGCGCCGGCCACGACCATTACACCCGTCATGTGGTGTATGCCGACCCGGAAGACCGTTACACCATTGTGTCGATTGCCTGGGGCAGCGGCCAGCAAAGCCCCATTCACGGACACCACACCTGGTGCGGCGTTGCGGTCTACAGCGGCACGGTGGTCGAAACCTTTTACGAAACTGCCGGCAACAATGTGCCGCTCCGCCCCTTGCGCAGCACCGTGCGTGAACGCGGAACCCTCAGCTTTGATGCGGATCAGGCCGGCATACACCGCATCGCCAATACCGCCAAGGACACGGCGGTTTCCATCCACATTTACGGCGTGGGCGGAGCACGCATTGCCACCGACGTCAACCGCGTTTTGGGATAGGCGAATCGCGGATCAGGATTCATAATTACACTGTTGCCGAAGCGCCCTCCGCGCTTGCCCCCGGCGCAGCCTCACCAATATCACCCAACGGAGAAATGCAATGAAAGCAGTCGTCCTTCGCGAACACGGCGGTCTCGACAAACTGGAATACGTGACCGACTTCCCCGATCCCACGGTCTGCGAAGGCCATGTCGTCATCCGGGTCAAAGCCACCTCGTTCAACTACCACGATGTGTTCACGGTTCGCGGCATGCCCGGCATCAAGGTGCCCTTCCCGATGATCATCGGCCTCGACCTCGCCGGCGAAATCCTTGAAGTCGGCGCCGGCGTCTCGGGCTGGAAAGCCGGCGACCGAGTCCTGGTCAACCCGCTGACCA
>CBHTVL010000036.1:0-9887 GCA_966096475.1 uncultured Burkholderiales bacterium | reverse complement strand
GGTGTTCTGGCGTTCGCTGATGAACCTCGGCGCGCCGCGCATGGCGCCGCTGTCCGAAGGCGACCGGCTGCAGGCCTTTCGCCTCGCGCGCGGCGCCTTCTCCCGCATCAGTGATCCGCTGGACGCCGGCGCGCGCGTCGAAATGTGCGCGGCAGCTTTCCTGCAGAACCGCGATGCCGATGATGGCGGTGCGCTGACGGAAAAACACTGGCCGGCCCGCGTGGTATACGCGCTGGCCACCGCGCTGTTCAATCTGCACGGCCATGTCGGGCAGGGCGAGGCGAATTCTGCATTGACGGCGACGGTGATCCGCCATTTCGGCGCGCGCGATCCGGAGGCGATGGCCTTGATCGCGGAGGCCTTCGGGGTGATGGATGGCCGGCCTGCGCATGAACGCGCCGCTGACGCCGTTGAGCAGGCGTTTGCCCGGGCCGGCATGCCGACCAGGCTGCGCGAGCTCGACATTCCGCGCGACAGTCTGGCGACGGTGCTCGAAAATTCGCTGAGAAATTTCAATGCCGATCCGCAACGCGAATTTTTGCGCGAGCGGGAGGCGCTGATGGCGGCCTTGCAGGCCGCTTGGTAATAATCAATAAATTATTGATTATTAATAGGTTTTTTTGTGCATCACCTCAAGCGCATTGCGCCGCGCTGGTTCTCCAGCTTGTTCTCCATTTAACACCCCCGGGAATTCATGACCACCCTGCCGCCCTGTCCGCAATGCCAATCCGAACTGACTTACGAAGACGGCGCTTTGTCTTTGTATATCTGTCCCGAATGCGCGTATGAGTGGGCCAAAGATGCCGTGGCTGAAACGGCGGATGGCGAAAAGGTGGTGCGCGACGCGGTCGGCAATGTGCTGAGCGACGGCGATACCGTGACCGTGATCAAGGATCTCAAGGTCAAGGGCTCGTCGATTGTGGTCAAGGTCGGCACCAAGGTCAAAGGCATACGTCTGGTCGATGGTGACCACGACATCGATTGCAAAATCGACGGTATCGGTGCGATGAAGCTGAAATCGCAGTTCGTCAAAAAAGCCTGACCGCAGCGGCTTTCTCCATAGTGCGGTCCAAGGCTTGACGCAAAAGTCTGCGCTCCCAAGAATCCTCTAAAACAACAATACCCGCATAAAAACGCGGGTGCATCCGCTGTTCCCGCGAATTCCGGCAGGCCTGAATTGTGGAGGAGCTTGGCATGAGTACATCAGCGATTGTGATCCGGATGTTTTGCGCTGCACTGGCGGCGGCGCCTGTCATGGGGGCCGCACAGGAATTTCCGTCACGCCCGGTGCGCTTCCTGATTCCACTGGCCGCCGGTGGTGGTGGCGACATCACTGTGCGTGCGGTGTCACAGAAACTGAATGCAGCCTGGGGTCAGTCAGTGGTGGTCGACAACCGGCCCGGCGGCACCGGCGCGATTGCGCTGGAGACTGTGGCGCGCGCCCAGCCCGACGGCTACACCATTGTGATGATCAGCGGCACGCATACCGCGCGACGGGCAACCCATCACGGCCGTCTGCCTTATGACCTGATCCGGGATTTCGCACCGGTGACGCAGATGACGCAGCAGTCCTATGTGCTGGTGCTGCATCCGGCAGTAGCGGCGAAGTCCATTTCCGAACTGCTGGCGCTGGCGAAAGCGAAGCCCGGCAGCCTGACCTACGGCTCGGCCGGACAGGGCAGCCTGCAGCATCTCTCGGGCGCGTTGCTGGCGACGCTGACCAATACCAATCTGCTGCATGTCGCCTACAAGGGTGGTGGCCCCGCGCTGGCCGATGTTCTGGGCGGGCAGATCAGCATGGTGTTTGCCACGCCACTGGAATCGGTGCCGCACATCAAGCCGGGACGCTTGCGCGCGCTGGCAGTGACCAGTCCGCAGCGTTCGCCGGCGATGCCCGACCTGCCGTCGATTGCCGAGACCGGTGTTGCCGGATACGAGGTGACGAACTGGTATGGCGTGCTGGCACCGGTTGCGATCCGCAAGCCGGTGCTGGAAAAACTCAACCGCAGCATTGTCGATGCGCTGCGCACGCCGGAACTGACCGAACGCTTCCAGAAAGACGGCGTTGAGCCGATTGCCTCGACGCCGCTGGATTTCCAGAAACACATTCACGCCGAAATCGCCAAGTGGGAACGTGTGGTGGCCGCGGCCGGCATCAAGGCGGATTGACGGATTTTTTGTATTTCAATTTGAGTAACGGAAGAAGAAAGGGCGGAACATGCGCGTGGGATTCATAGGACTGGGTACGATGGGCGCTTCGATCGCATTGAATGCGATGAAGGGCGGTTTTGCACTGACGGTGCATGACATGCGCAAGGAAGCAGGTGCGCCGCATATCAAGGGCGGCGCGCAATGGGCTGACAGCGTCGAGGATGTCGGCCGCGACGCGGACGTCGTGCTGACGTCGCTGCCCGGACCGAAGGAAGTGAAGGCGGTCGCCGAAGGCCTGATCAAAACCATGCGTCCGGGCACGGTGTGGTTCGATCTCTCGACCAACTCGCCGACGGTGGTGCGCGAGCTGCATGCACGCTTTGCGGAGAAGAAAATTTCGGTGCTGGATGCGCCGGTCAGCGGCGGACCCAGCGGCGCCAAATCCGGCAAGATGGCTCTGTGGGTTGGCGGCGATCAGAAAGAATTCGATCGCTGCCGCAAGGTGCTGGATGCCGTCGGCGATCAGGTCATCTACATCGGCGCGATCGGCGCCGGTTCCGTGGCCAAGCTGGTGCACAACTGCGCCGGTTATGCGATGCAGCTGGCGCTGGCTGAGCTGTTCACGATGGGCGTGAAGGCCGGGGTCGAGCCGCTGCCGCTGTGGGCGGCGATTCGCCAGGGTGCGCTGGGCCGCAAACGCTCCTTTGACCGCATGGGCGATCAGTTCCTGCAGGGCAAATTCGATCCGCCGGCATTTGCGCTGGCACTGGCGCACAAGGACGTCACGCTGGCGACCGAACTCGCACGCGAGATCGGCGTGCCGATGCGGCTGGCCAATTTGACCTATGCCGAAATGACCGACGCGCTGAACCGGGGATGGGACAAACGCGATTCGCGTTCTTTCCTGATCCTGCAGCAGGAGCGGGCGGGGCTGGACATCAAGGTGCCGGTCGAGGATATCGAGGCGGTGCTCAAGCGCGACGGCTGATTCCAGGCTGCCGGGGGCCTTGCAGTAGGCGGAATTCTTCCTGATCGCCTATACTTCACGGACCAAACCCTGCGGCCTGCCGGCCGCAGGGCGGACGCATTTCTGATAACCGGAAAATCCAAATCATCATGAAGCCACGATATCTCCTGATCGTTCTTGCCACGCTGGCTGCGCCGGCTTTTGCAATGAACATGAATGTCTTCAAGGATGCGCCGATGACCCGGCTGACTTCCGAGGAACTTAAAACTTTCGCCAAAACCATCCAGAACACGCTGGAAACCGGCGCGGACGGCGTCACGGTGGAATGGAAGGCGCCGAAAACGCCCTTCACCAGCAAAATCACGCCGGTGAGCACAGTGACCGAAGGCAAACGCAAATGTCGCGACACCACGATTGAATCCGAAGCCAAAGATCGCTTTCAGCGCGGCACCTACTCCTTCTGCAAAGCTGAGGCCGGGCAGTGGCAACTGCGCTCGCCGTCCTCAAAGACTGCCAAAAAATGAAGGCTGACCGGCGCCGTGCCGGAACTGCAAACCAGATCATGAAAGGCTGCACATGCCGTTAAGAGCGCTGCTGTGCCTGGCACTCGCCGGGTTTTTTGCCACTTCCGCCTGGGCTCAATCCGTCACGCTGGACAAGATCCGCAAGAGCGGCGTGATCACCATGGGTTATGTCGAGGGCAGCATCCCGTTTTCCTTCAAGGACGCCGCCGGACAGCCCCAGGGTTATTCGATCTCGTTGTGCAATGAAATTGCCGCCGGCATCCGCAGCCAGCTCAAACTCGCCCAGCTCGAAACCCGCTGGGTGCCGCTGACCATCCAGGACCGTCTCAACGCTGTTCGCAGCGGACGTGTCGATATCGAGTGCAGCACAACGACCTGGACGCTGTCGCGGCAGGCCGAAGTCGATTTCAGCCTGATTACCTTTGTCGATGGCGGCAGCATACTGACGCACGGCGATTCCGAGCTGCGGCGGCTGGTTGATTTTGACGGCAAGCGCATCGCGGTGATCGCGGATACCACAACTGAAAAGGTGCTGCGCGAGGCGGTGAAACAACGCGGCATCAAGGTCGGCATTGAAACCGTCAAAAGCCGCGAAGCCGGACTGCAGCTGATGGAGCAGCGCAAGATCGACGGCTTCGCCTCGGACCGTATCGTGCTGATCGGCTTGGTGCTGGGCGGCAATGCGAAGGGCGTCTACAAACTGGTGGACGAGGATTTTTCGGTGGAGCCCTATGCGTTTGCGCTGCCGCGCGGCGATGCCGATTTCCGGCTTGCGGTGAACCGCGTGCTGGCCGGGCTGTACCGCAACGGCGGCATCGACAAAATTTACGCGCAATGGCTGGGCAAACTCGGTCCGCCGAGCCTGCTGCTGTCGGCGGCGTATTTTGTCCAGGCGCTCTCGGAATAACATGAGCAAGGCAACTGATTCGCGGGGCAGGCGGCAGGCCTGCCGTTGGGGCGGCCTGCTGCTGGCTTTTGTGCTGGCGCCGGCGGCTGCGCAATACATCCAGATCCCGGATTTCCGCAAACCGGCGTCTACGGCGTCATCCCGGCCAAGCGAGCCCTGCAATAGTTGTGGGGTGATCCGGGCGATCCGCGAAACGCAAAGCCGGCGGCCGGTGACGGTTCCGCAGGGCCTGCAGAATCCGTCGACGATGTCCGGCGGGGCGGATGCCTCGGTGCTCGTCGGCGCGGTGGTTGCGATCCCGATGAGCGAGGGCAATGACCAGGCCTTTGTCGGCGGTCTCGGGACGCCCGAGATGCGGGCGCGCTTCACCGAATCCAATTACGAAATCACGGTTCTGCTCGACAACGGCGCTTATGCGGTTGCCCAGCGCCGGGACGGCGCGCTGTTCAAGGTCGGTGACCGGGTACGGATGCGCGGCATCGAAATCGAGCGACTCAGTCCCTGACCGGCAGCTGCCGGTACGCCGTCTTGCAGGGTTAAATTCCCGCCGTTAAGATGCCGTCACCGCTGTTATCCGCAGCGGGATTTCCCCTGTGCCGGGGAACGCGTTGGAGAGGAGCCTGATCATGTTTGCAATCGTCAGCAAATCCGATGGTTTTCCGGTGAGCCGCAGCGCCGGCGACGACAAACCCGCATTGGTCGTGACCTGGACTTCCGACGCCAAAGCCAAAGCCTTCATTGCCGCCAAAGGCATTGATGCCGACTACAAAGTTGTTGCGCTGACCGAAGACAGCCTGAACAGCATGGCGCAGGCGCTGGGTTGCGTTGCTGACGCCATCGATTTCGATTCCTATCCCGAACAGTAGATCACTGTCGCGGCTGCACCTGGCCGCATGATCATCGCGGTGACCGGGATGATCATGCCGGCTTACAAACGCTTACACATTGTTACTGCAAAGCGGTCGATTTGCGCCGGGCTGCAGCGTTATGGTTGATACGGGAATCAACCCGACAACCATTCAGGAGTTTGAACATGAAGATCAAAACCATTCTGATTGCCGCCGCGCTGGCTGCAGCCTCCACCGCCCACGCCCAGGATCCGGCAGCAACCACCGGCGTCGACAAGCGCCAGGAAGTGCAGCAGAAACGCATCGACAAAGGCGTCGAGTCCGGTCAGCTCAACGCGAAGGAAACGGGGCGCCTTGAACGTCATCAGGCGCATATCGCGAACATGGAAAGCAAGGCCAAGGCCGACGGCACGGTCACCAAAAACGAACGGGCCCGCCTGCACCATGCGCAGGATCAGGAAAGCCAGCGTATCCATCACCAAAAACACGACCGGCAAAAAGCCAATTAATGACTCAGCATATCCGGCACAGCCGCCCTCCGGGGCGGCTTTTTTGCGTCCTGTGCAGCCGGTCTCGGCTAGAATCAAGGCCCTGTTCTGATCTGCGGAGACGGTTGCATGGATGCGTTGAAAGTCGGCATGAAACATGTGGCGGAGCGCGAAGTCACCGAGGCGATGACCACCAAGCGCGGCGAGTACCGGGTGTTTTCGACGCCGTCGATGGTGCAGTTCTGCGAAGCGTCCGCGGGTGAGTTGATCGCGCCGCATCTGCAGCCGGGGCAGGGCCAGGTCGGCATCGTGGTGACCATCCGCCACATGGGGCCGACGCCGATGGGCAAACGCGTACGCGCCGAGGTCGAGCTGACCGGCATCGACCGCCGCCGGCTGAGTTTCAAGATCAAGGTCTTCGATGATGTCGAGCAGGTCGGCGAAGCCGAGCATGACCGGTTTATTGTCGATCTCGACAAGTATCAGGCGAAACTGAAAAAGAAAATCGAAGGCTGAAGTCGCGCGCCCCGGCGCGCGGAGGAGACATCATGGCGTGGATCATCACCAAGTATTTCCTCACGGCTGCAGTTGTCGTGCTGGTCTCCGAGCTGGCCAAACGCAGCGACAAACTCGGCGCTCTGGTCGCCGCGCTGCCGATGGTGACCGTGCTGACCCTGATCTGGCTGTATGTTGAAAACCAGCCGGCGGAAAAAATCGCCAATCATGCCTGGTACACCTTCTGGTATGTGATTCCGACGCTGCCGATGTTTCTCGCCTTTCCGCTGCTGCTGCCGCGGATCGGATTCTGGCCGGCGTTGCTGGCCTGCGTGGTGATCACTGCCGTCTGTTTTGCGCTGTTCGCACTGCTGCTGCAGCGTTTCGGCATCGAATTGATGTAATGGAGATTCTGTCTTGACGCAGAAAATCGAACTGGTGGTTTGTGACATGGCCGGCACCACGGTGCGCGATGCCGGACAGGTGCCGCAGGCCTTCACCTCGGCGCTGGCGGCGCATGGCATCGATGTCACACCGCAGGCCATCAACAGCCTGCGCGGCGCGTCCAAACGGCTGGCGATTCTCAGTCTGATTCCGCCGCAGGCCGCGGACCGCGAGCGCGTTGCCGAACGGGTTTATGCGACCTTTGTGCAGCATCTGGCGCAGGTGTTTAACGGCACGGTGGAACCGGTACCCGGTGCCCGGGAAATGATTGATACGCTGCGCGCCCGCGGTGTGCGTGTCGCGCTGAATACCGGGTTCGACCGCGAAACCACGGAACTGCTGCTCGATGCATTACGCTGGCGTGACGGTGTGGTGGATGCGGTGGTCTGCGGCGATGAAGTCAAACTGGGACGCCCGGCCCCCTATATGATTTTCCATTGCATGGAAGCGACGGGGGTGAGCAATGTGTGCCATGTCGCCAATGTCGGCGATACCGTGCTCGATCTGCAGTCCGGGCACAACGCCGGCGTGAACTGGAATATCGGTGTGTTGTCCGGCGCGCACGGCCGTGACCAGATGCAGACCTTGCCGCACACCCATCTGCTGGACAGCGTGGCGGATTTGCCGGAATTATTCTTCGGCCGCGCCTGAGGCGCGTCGCTACATACCCTGAGGCCGCTTCAGAACTGCTCGTCGTCGCGCAGGTAGCGCCATTGCCCGACGGGCAGGTCGCCGAGCATCACTTTGCCGATGCGCACCCGTTTCAGACCGGTGACGGTCAGTCCGACCATTTCGCACATGCGGCGGATCTGGCGTTTTTTCCCCTGGCGCAGCACGAAACGCAGCTGGTCCTGGTTTTGCCACGAAACTTGGGCCGGGCGCAGGGCCTCACCGTCCAGTGACAGACCGTGCTGCAGCAGGGCGAGTCCTTCGCGACCCATTTTGCCGGTGACCCGCACCAGATACTCCTTCTCGATGCGCGAGTTTTCGCCGATCAGCTGTTTGGCGATACGCCCGTCCTGGGTCAGGATCAGCAGACCGGTGGAGTCGATATCGAGGCGGCCGGCCGGCGCCAGTCCGCGCAAATGCTGCGGGCCGAAGCGTAGTTTGCTGCGGTCGCCGCTGTAGTGGTTTTCCGCGGTGACCAGCGTGCTGGCCGGTTTGTAATTGTTCTCGGCCTGGCCGGAAACAAAGCCGATGGGTTTGTGCAGCAGCAAGGTGACCCGCGACTGCTGCTTTTCACGCGCGGCGGCGGTCAGCGTGATGGTCTGGGTGGGCAGGATGCGGGTGCCCAGTTCGGTGATGGGTTCGCCGTCGACCAGCACCCAGCCGCGCTCGATATAACTGTCGGCTTCGCGCCGGGAGCACAGACCCTGCTCCGACATCAGCTTGGACAGACGAATTTTTTCCATAGTGGCGTGGTTGGGTGAGGTTGCTGCAGGTTAGGAAAAGTGCAGCAAAATGATATTCATTAAGTAATTGTTTTTATTGAATATTTTATTCTATTGCGCATCAAAACGCAGCAAAGATTGTTGCGGCGGCCTTGATCGTGCGGTCGATTTCAGCTGGTCCGTGCGCCGCGGAAACAAACCCGGCTTCATAGGCTGACGGCGCCAAGTAGACGCCCTCGGCGAGCATGGCATGGAAAAACCGGTTGAACGCTTCCTTGTCGCACTGCATGACTTCGGCATAACTGGTCGGCGGCGTATCACGGAAATAAAGCCCGAACATGCCGCCGATGCTGCGCGCCGAAAACGGGATGCGGTGACCCTGCGCCGCTTCGGTCAGGCCGCTGCACAACTGATGGGTGCTGGCGGCCAGACGGTCGTAAAACCCCGGGGCCTGGATCAGTTTCAGCGTAGCCAGTCCGGCAGCGACTGCCACCGGATTACCGGACAAGGTGCCGGCCTGATACACCGGGCCCACCGGGGCAATGCATTGCATGATGTCGCGGCGACCGCCAAAGGCGCCGACCGGCATGCCGCCGCCGATGACCTTGCCCAGCGTGGTCAGGTCCGGCTTGATCCCGTACAGGGCCTGCGCACCGCCGAGCGCTACCCGGAAGCCGGTCATCACTTCATCAAAAATCAGCACGGCGCCATGTTCGCTGCACAGGCGGCGCAGCAATTCGAGGAAGCCGGGCTTGGGGGCCACCAGGTTCATATTGCCGGCCACCGGTTCGACGATGACTGCAGCAATTTCAGAACCCTGGCGGGCAAAGGTTTCTTCCAGCGCGGATTCGCTGTTGTAGTCGAGCACCAGCGTATGCGCGGCGACTTCCGGCGGCACGCCGGCCGATGAGGGCTGGCCGAAGGTCAGCGCACCGGAGCCGGCTTTGACCAGCAGGGAATCCGCATGGCCGTGGTAGCAGCCTTCGAACTTGATGATTTTGCTGCGCCCGGTGAAGCCGCGGGCGAGGCGGATGGCACTCATCGTCGCTTCGGTGCCGGAGCTGACCAGCCTGACCTGTTCCAGCGAAGGCACCAGTTGCCGCAGCAATTCAGCCATCTCGATTTCGACTTCCGTCGGTGCGCCGAAGGACAGGCCGCGTTCCGCCGCCTGCTGCACGGCGCGTACCACATCGGGATGGGCGTGGCCGCAGATCAGCGGCCCCCAGGAACCGACATAATCGATGTAACTGTTGCCGTCGGCATCCCAGACCAGCGGCCCTTTGCCGCGCTGGAAAAACAGCGGTGTGCCGCCCACCGACTTGAATGCGCGCACGGGGGAATTGACGCCGCCGGGGATGGCGAGTTGGGCGTGATTGAACAGTTTCTGGTTTTTTTTCATCAGTGCAATTCGAACAGAGATTGAAATTCACGGGCTGCCGCTTCGATATCGGGCGCAGCGAATACGGCGGAAATCACTGCGACGGCGTCGATGCCGGCACGGATCAGTTGCGGGGCATTGCCCGGCGTAATGCCGCCGATGCCGACGACCGGCACCGCGAGCTGTTTTTTGGCACGGGTCACCAGATCCAGCGGCGGTCGTACCGCATCCGGTTTGATGCTGGATGCAAAAAAACTGCCGAAGGCGATATGGTCTGCGCCGGCGGCCAGTGCG